>JAWWAT010000210.1:0-6170 GCA_033721635.1 Marinobacter sp.
GTTGTCAACAAGGATGGAAACGAGCTGGGTCCTTCGGAAACTTTTCTTCACGCTCATATCAATGACATGCCATGTACCGTTGTGTCCCTGGTCGGGAATCCCGGCTACCGGATGATACGGTCAGGGAGTTCCGGTGCCGGTGTCTTTCTTGCGTCTCGGTCAGTCGTACCGTTGGGTGTGCGCTGGGCGGAACGGAAAGTGAGTGGCACCACCGTAGCGGAGCAGGACACTCGTGCATTCAAGCGCTTCCTGGAAAGCAACCATATCAACGCTGTGCTGGCAGAGTATGGGCCCACGGCTGTATCAGTAATGGAGGCCTGCCGGCAAGCAGGGGTGCCCCTGATTGCTCAGTTTCATGGCTACGACGCTTATCGGGAGTCGGTGCTGGCGGAGCTTGATAGTTCGTACAGGCAGCTGTTTGATAACGCAGCTGCAGTAGTGGGCGTTTCAACCCACATGTGTGAGCAGTTATCGACGCTCGGCGCACCAGCGGAAAAGCTGTTCCATAACGCCTGTGGAGCTGAAGTAGCGGGTGAGCCGGCCTCACTGACGGAGCAAGATGTCACATTCCTGATGGTGGGGCGTCTTGTTGAGAAAAAGGCCCCCTTCGTTTCAATACTCGCTTTTGCTGAACTCCTGAAGCAGGTTCCTGGTGCTCGCCTTGAGATAATCGGTGACGGGCCCCTGAAAACACCCTGTGTTCAGCTTGCGAAGGCCCTGTCTGTAGATGACCGAATCCTGTTTTCAGGTGCGCAACCCCACGACTATGTGCTTAACGCCATGAAGCAGGCTGGTGGATTCATTCAGCATTCCGTTCGTGCTCCTGATGGTGATATGGAGGGGACGCCGGTGGGTGTTCTCGAAGCCATGGGCATGGGCCTGCCAGTGGTATCCACCCGTCACGGTGGCATACGCGACATAATAGATGAAGGCGAGACTGGATTGTTAGTTGACGAGTACGACGCGGCTGGCATGGCGGCTGCACTTGTTCATGTGGCGACAAAGCCGGAAGATGCACGGCGCCTGGGAGCCCAGGCGCGGACCAGAGTGTTGGAGAGCTGGACAACTCAGAAGAGCGTAGAGCGGCTCTGGGATATTATTCAGAACAGCGCCTGACACGCCCTGCGAAATTCCTGGGTGCAGTTGTCGAGGCTGTACTGCGTATTGGCTTTATTCCTGGCAGATTGCCCCATAGCTTGCCTTCGACCGTCCTCGTTGAGGAGGGTTGCAATATAGGACGCAGCGCTGGCAATGCTATCTTTCTCATACACGTATCCGTTTTCTCCGTGATCAATCGCCTGCTTCACCGAGGGGATGTCTGGCACCAGCACCGGCAGGCCCGCGCTCATATACTCCACAATAGAGAGAGAGAATCCTTCGCCAAGAGCTGCATGCATGGCCATATCAGCAGCGCCCAGAAAGTCCTTGGCGTCGGGTCGGAAGCCCGGTAGGCGCACGTGGTCTTGAAGATTGAGATCCTGGACCTGATGTTTCAGGCGATCGAAGTCAGGTCCATCACCAATGAGTACGAAGACGAGGCTGTTATCAGGCTTGATCTTTTGAAGTTCCGCTGCGGTATTGATAATGAAATCAAAACGTTTATAGGGATGAGCACGGCCGGTTGTGATGCAAACTCGACGATGGCTTGGGATCTCCAGGCTATCGAGCAGTAATTGGCGGGAAGCCGCCGAGGGTTGAACCGGTGGGATACCGTTCTGCACCACGTGGCAACGGTGACCCGGCAACCGGGCGTTGGAAATACTACGCTGGCGCATCAGTGGTGAGACACACAGCTGACTGTCTGCACAAACAAGCGGGAGCTGGTGGCGTACGGCCTTTATCAGCCCTTTGAGGCCACCGATCACGGGACGATCCCCTGGCGTGTGATCATGGACTACGATGTTTTTGACGCCTGCCTGCCGCAATGCGGCATACTGTGGGTTGAACCAGGCGCGATCTGTCAGGTAGACGTGCTGGATGTTATTAATTTTAATAAATGTTTTGAGCTCGGGTGGTAAAGGTCCAGCAGCCGGGATATCGAGCTCCACTGGGGTGATGCAGCTGTCTTGGATTTTGTCTGGCAGCTCGTTGATGCTGGGGTAGGCGAGGAATGCTTTAGCGCCCCGCGTCTTGAAGTGCTCCGATAGGAGAACCCAGAAATGTTCCATCAGCCACCAAGCGTATCCGACGTCAGATGGGTAATTGGAGACCAGCAATATATTTCCGTTATCGTGCTGTTTCATTAAGGATTCCATTAAGGTTTCGTGTATCCGGGATTGCAGACATCCGCACCGTTCGGTGGTAGCATCCTTCCCACAATTCGCGCCGTAATCATGCCAGAAAGCGCAGTACCCTAACAGACCGTTGCGCTGTACCAGTGATAAGGAGATTGCTTGGTGAAAATCGGTTATATGTACAAGATGCATGCCTATCCTCCAAAGGGGGGCAACCATGTACATGCCCTGGAGTTAGTTCAGGGGTTTCTGAAAGCAGGGCATCAGGTTTGCGTACTTGATGATCCCACCATGCCCGGTGTAAGCAACTTTTCCGGTAACTCCGAAGACGACCTTCGCACCTTCATCGATAACATCGACGTCCTTTATATAAGAATTGATGCCCGTTATCTTGGTGATTGGCCTGAGGTGGGTGCCTGTATGAAAATGGCGGGTGATCGGCCCGTCGTCTGGGAGATTAACGCGCCTGCCAACGAAACCCTCGCTTTTTCATGGCTTGGCGGGCGACGTCTTGATGTACAGGAATCCTGGCTCAAACGCCTTCGACGCTGGTTCCACGCTTCCCGTAAAATGCCAGGGATAAAAAAAGAAGAATCGTTACGCCGCACTCTTGCAAACCGAGTTGATTCCGCGATCTGCGTCTCAACAGCCTTAAAAGGCTACGCAGTAGAAACGCTTGGAATCGCAGACACAATAGTGTTGCCCAATGGCGGCCCTTTGATCTCCGAAGAAGAAGTCGATCTACGTCGTCAGAAACGTGCCTCTGATCGTTTCACTGTCTTCTATAGCGGCAGCGCGATCTACCCCTGGCAAGGGCTTGATTACTTTGCCGCTGCAATTCGCCTGGCCGAAGAAAAGGCCCCCGATATCAGGTTTTTGTTGGCCGTCAATCAGTATGCCGAGTCTCTCCCAAGTGGCAGCCACGTAGAAGTCGTCCAGGGACTGAACAGAGAAGAAATCCTGGACGCAATTTGCTCCGCAGACGCTTGTGTTGCCCTTCACCCGGAGTATTTCTGGTCTCCTTACCGTTTTCATGGTTCGCCCATGAAGATGTTTGAGTACATGGCCTGTGGGACGGCTGTAGTGGCATCTGACAGAGGTCAAATGGCTGAACTCATCGAACATGGCAGCAACGGGCTGCTATGTACCGATTCGCCTGAAAACATTCTGGATCAGTTGATAAAACTTCGGGATGACCCGGAACTTGCGCGACGGCTTGGGACGGCAGGGCGGCAGATGATCCAGCAGAGCCGCAGTTGGTCAGATAACGTGTCTGCAACACTCAACATTTTTACACGTCTGCTTGAAGCGAAGGAGCGATAAAGCCGATGGCATTAACCAACCTCAAAAGTCGCCTTATAGGAGCTATGCCCCTTTCAAGTGGCAAAGGGAAAGTAATTGTTGCAGGAATGCCAAAGTCTGGCACAACGGCAATTGCCAGTTTACTGGCTGAAGCGGTCGGTGCTGAGGTCTGTAGCGACCCTTTTCATCAGTTGGATTCGAAAGGTGTTAGTTTCAGAGATCAGCTGTTCTCCGGGGAGTTGCCGCTAGAAGATCTTTGGCGCCAGCACCGGCAAGTATTTGGCGGGACGGTTATAAAAGATCCCAATTTTCCGCTTTTCCTAAAGGAACTCAAACAGCTTCTTCCAGATGCACAGTTCGTATTTATTGTGCGGGAACCGAGGGACAATATACGCAGCATTCTCAGCCGCCTGAAGATTCCGGGCAATCCGGCCGAAGGCAACATGCTTTTAGGTAATGTGAACAGCACGTGGGGCAGGGTACTTAATGGTACTTCGCCTGCTATGCCGGGTAGCGATTATCTTGAGAAGATGGCCTGGCGTTGGCGTCTATCCGCCGAGCGTTACCTTGAGAATCAGGAGCGAACCCACCTCATTCGCTATGAGGATTTCCGTAAGGATAAGAAGGCCCAGATAGAAAATCTGGCAGGCGAACTGGGATTTTCCGGCCTGAAAGACATTTCTTCGCTTGTTGATTTCCAGTTCCAACCAAAAGGAGAAAAGCCTTCAAACCTGGAGGACTTCTTTGGCAAAGAGAACCTGACGAGAATAGACGCCATTGTTACTCCTGTGTTGACGAGATTTGGCTATGAGTAAGCCCTCCAGGCCAAAACAGATTGTTATTAGCAACATTGTTTCTCTGAACACCGGTGATGCGGCAATCCTGTGGGGTATGTTTCAGGTCTTGCGGGCCAGGTATGGTGAGGAGGCCCGTTTTATCGTTTTTGATAAATCTGCCAAAGCGGCCGCAAAATATTACCCGTGGGCAGAGTTTCGCCAGTCGTTGTTTGGCAATCCCCCCCGGATCAGCTTGGCCAGAAAGCTACAAGCTAAAGGTTATGGCCATTGGAACGAGAGAGTTCGCTACTTGGTACTATCTTTAGCAGCCCGGTTATTGCGGTGGAAAGTCGGCGGGGTGGCGAGATTAATTGTTAATAGTGAAGATTACGAGTCGGTCGCCGAATATGTAAACGCAGACCTTGTAGTAAGTACCGGCGGTACCTACCTGACTGAGAACTACGGTTTGTGGACGAATATCCGGGACTATCGGTTAACGTTAGTTGCAGGTGCTCCGCTAGTGTTTTTTACTCAGACACTCGGACCATTCACCCAGCCGAAGTATCGACAAGCGTTCACAGATATTTTCCACAAGGCATCTGCCATTTGCCTGCGCGATGAACGCTCACGCCAGCATGTGCTCGAGCTCGGCATTCAGGCGGACAAGATCGCGCTGGCAAAAGACGCAGCGTTTGTGATCAATGCAGAACGGTCTGTTCCTCCGACAGGTGCTTTAAGGATTGCGGTGTCAGTCAGAACGATGCACTTCTTCAATGATGGCGACCGTTCCCTGGGTGAGCAATATAAAGCGTCTGTGGCGGCAATGGTTACTCGTGCGGTCCGGGACTATGGCGCAGAAGTGGTGTTTCTTTCGACCTGCCAGGGCATTGCCGAGTACTGGACTGACGATACGAAACTTGCAGATGAGATTGTCTCCACCCTGCCAGAGGACGTAGCAAAGAGTGTCACCGTTGATCGCCAGTTCCGCCAACCAATGGACATTGTAAGCGCCTATCAAAGCTTTCATCTGGTCATTGCCACGCGGATGCACGCGGCCATTCTTGGTCTGGTCGCTGGTACACCGGTATTGGGGATCGCCTACGAATTCAAGCTGGAGGAGCTGTTCAACCAGCTGGGCATGGATGAAGCGCGGCTGTCTACGAAAGAAATGAACCCGGAAGGTTCTCAACAAACCCTCAGCCACATGCTCGATAACCTCAAATACTGGCGCGAAAAGGTGTTTTCCGTGCGTGCCGACTGCAACCGGAAAGCAGCGGCGGTGAAGGATCAACTGCCCGATGTCTGACTTCAGAGGTAAAGTTCTCAAGGCTCTTGGCTGGACAGCGGGCGGAAAGGTGATCACTCAGGTCATCTCGATGGGGTTTGGCATCGCGCTCGCAAGAATGCTGACACCGGATGACTTTGGCCTGATTGCCATGATGATGGTGTTTACCGGCTTCGCCGGCCTTTTAATGGACGTAGGGCTTGGGTCGGCTCTTGTTCAGAAAAAGGATGTAAAGGAGATACATTACAATACCGTATTCTGGACGAACCTTGGGCTGGGTATCGGGCTGTGGGCTCTTGTGTCCTCGCTTTCTCCCACGATTGCGGAATTTTACGGAAGGGAAGAACTGACTCACCTGGGGCTGGTTCTGTCCCTCCAGTTTATTCTTGGAGCCCTGGGGCTGGTACCCAGGCAACGCCTGGTAAAGGAGCTGTCATTCCAGGTTACGGCGGTAGCAGATCTGCTCGGCATGATCATAGGTGGTACCGTTGCGGTGTTGATGGTGAGAGAAGGTTATGGATACTGGGGCCTCGCCTGGCAACCGGTAATACTCCGGTTCGTCGCAACATGCTA
>JAWWAT010000211.1:0-6164 GCA_033721635.1 Marinobacter sp.
ATTGCCGTCTTCCTGCAGTTGGGCACTCTAAGGTTGCTGGGCTACGGCCTTGATCCGTATTCTGTTCTGGTTCCCTTCCTGGTGTTCGCGATCGGTATCAGTCACGGTGTTCAGATTGTTAACGCCATGGCCGTTGAGGCTGCCAAGGGCTTTGACGCGGTGACTGCTGCACGTCTGGCATTCCGTGCTCTCTATATACCGGGCATGCTGGCGTTGATTTCAGACGCTTTCGGTTTCCTGACGCTGTTCTTTATCGAGATCGATGTTATTCGGGATCTGGCCATTGCGGCGGGTATCGGTGTGGCGTACGTGATCTTCACCAACCTTGTGTTGCACGTGCTGATCATGTCCTACGTCGGGATTTCGAAGGGCGGTATCCGTCACGTACAGAATCATGGCGAAAAACAGGATCGTAAGTGGCGTGTACTGTCCTACTTCTCGCACCCCGGTGTGGCGCCCATTTCATTGCTTATCGCGCTGATCGGTCTCGGGCTTGGCCTCTACTACAAGCAGGACCTCAAGATCGGGGATCTGGATCAAGGCGCGCCTGAGCTTCGTGCGGACTCCCGCTATAACAAGGACAACGCCTACATCATCAACAACTACTCCACCAGTGCCGATGTGTTGGTGGTCATGGTGAAGACGCCGGAAGAACAGTGCACCCAGTACAATGTGCTGCGGGCCATGGACACCCTCCAGTGGGAGTTGCAGAACACCCCGGGCGTGCAGTCTTCGGCGTCCCTGGCAGATGTTTCCAAGATGGTGACCAAAGCCCTGAACGAGGGTAACTGGAAGTGGTACGAGATCTCCCGTAACCAGACCATCATCAATGCGTCCATTCGTGAGGCGCCTGCCGGGCTGATCAATACCGATTGCAGCTTGACGCCAGTTCTGGTCTTCCTGGAAGACCATAAAGCAGAGACCCTGGAAACAGTTGTTGAGCGGGTTGAAGAGTTTGCCGAGAAAAACAGCAACGAGGAGCACCGGTTCCTGCTAGCGGCGGGCAACGCTGGCGTTGAGGCCGCGACCAACGAGGTTATCTCCGGGGCCAAGGACAAGATGCTGATACTTGTCTACAGCGTGGTGAGTCTGTTGTGCTTCGCTACCTTCCGCTCGATCAGGGCAGTGCTGTGTATCGTGATACCTCTGGGTCTGACTTCGATCCTCTGTGAAGCGATCATGGCGGTGTCCGGCATTGGCATCAAAGTGGCGACACTGCCGGTTATTGCCCTGGGTGTAGGTATCGGTGTCGATTATGGCATCTATATCTACAGCAAACTGGAGAAGTACCTGCTTGAGGGCAAAACCCTCCAGGAGTCTTACTACGAAACCCTGCGCTCCACTGGAAAGGCGGTCATGTTTACTGGTGTGACCCTCGGCCTGGGTGTTGTCACCTGGATCTTCTCTCCTATCAAGTTCCAGGCCGACATGGGCTTCCTGCTGTTCTTCATGTTCCTCTGGAACATGGTAGGAGCCATCTGGCTGTTGCCGGCTCTGGCCCGGTTCCTGTTGCGGCCGGATCAGATGCTTGCCAAGGCCCGGGCTGCGAAATAACATTCGTCCAGCCCTGCAAAAAAGCCCGCTCTGCGGGCTTTTTTGTTGTCTGGTCAACCGTTTAGCGAGCTAATCCATACTTTATTTATGGTGTGAAGTGGTCTATGTTTGAAAGCGACGATGATGTCTGTCTGTGTTAACAAGCGGGCAGTTGATTATAACGATCAAGAAAAAGGAAGAACTCACATGACACTGAAACTCAAAGCCTCCGCATTCGCTGTCGCTGCCGCAGTCAGCCTGGGTGCAGCCTCAACGTCCGTTTCCGCGCAGGAGCAGCGCTTTGTGACCATCGGCACCGGCGGTGTAACCGGCGTTTACTATCCGGCTGGCGGTGCTATCTGTCGTCTGGTGAACATGGACCGTAAAGAGCACGGTATTCGCTGCTCTGTCGAGAGTACCGGTGGTTCTGTCTACAACCTGAACGCTATCCGCCAGGGCGAGCTCGATCTGGCCGTGGCCCAGTCTGACTGGCAGTACCACGCTTACAACGGCACCAGCCAGTTCAAGGATGATGGCGCGAACAAAGATCTTCGCGCGGTCTTTTCACTGCATCCGGAACCGTTCACCGTTGTTGCCAGCAAGGGCTCAGGCATCAAAACCTTTGAAGACCTGGAAGGTAAGCGGGTTTCCGTAGGTAACCCGGGTTCCGGCCAGCGGGCTACTGCCGAGGTCCTGATGGACGAAATGGGTTGGGGCATGGACAAGTTTGCTCTCGCCGCTGAAATCAAGGCCGCGGAGCAGTCACAAGCCCTCTGCGATGGCAACATCGACGCTTTCTTCTACACTGTTGGGCACCCCTCCGGTGCCATCAAGGAAGCCACCACTTCCTGTGACAGCGTGATTGTGAACGTTGATAACGAAGCGACTCAGACGCTCATCGAAGAGAATCCGTATTACCGCAAAGCGGTAATCCCGGGTGGTATGTACCGTGGCTCTGACGACGACACCACTACCTTCGGTGTGGCGGCGACCTTTGTTTCTTCCACTGATGTGCCGGAAGACGTGGTGTACGCCGTGGTCAAGGCGGTATTCGAAAACTTCGACAGTTTCAAGCGTCTGCACCCGGCCTTCGCCAACCTGAACAAGGAAGAGATGGTCTCTGACGCCCTGAGTGCGCCGCTGCACCCGGGTGCCGCCAAGTACTACAAGGAAGCCGGCCTGATCGACTGATCTGGCCTACAACCGGACCGGCGGGCCCAGGCCCGCCGGGTTTCCCTCCAGAGAATAACCTTTCACGCTACAGGAAAAGCTTATGGCAACGAGCGATCCGTCGAACGGAGGTAGCGCTGGCAGCGGCAATGTAGAAGAAATCCTGCAGACTGAAACCGGGGGTAGGGCGGCTAGCGGCTATGCGGCCGTTATTCTATTCATCGTTCCCCTGGTGTGGTCGCTGTTTCAGCTCTGGATTGCGTCACCGCTCCCGTTTATTCTGAATTTCGGCATTTTCAATTCGACGGAAGCCCGTTCGATTCACTTGGCATTCGCCGTTTTCCTGGCGTTCGCGTCTTTTCCGATGATCCGCGGTCGTCATGTCAACGCGGTCCCGATTTACGACTGGATCCTCGCCCTTGTGGCGGCGTTTTGCGCCTCCTATCTTTACGTTTTCTATGAAGAGCTGGCTACCCGCCCGGGCGCGCCAATCACCCAGGATCTCTGGGTTGCGCTGATCGGTTTGGTGCTGCTGCTGGAAGCCACCCGGCGTTCGCTTGGTCTGCCATTGACCATCGTGGCCGCGGTCTTCATCACTTATTCCATCGCCGGTCCCTATATGCCGGATGTGATTGCCCACAAAGGGGTCAGTCTCAGTAAGCTGGCGTCCCATCAATGGCTGGGCACGGAAGGCGTGTTTGGTGTGGCGCTCGGGGTGTCCACCAGTTTCGTCTTTCTTTTTGTTCTGTTCGGAGCGCTGCTGGAGCGGGCCGGCGCCGGCAACTATTTCATCAAGGTGGCCTACGCCATGCTTGGCCACATGCGGGGCGGCCCGGCCAAGGCCGCGGTTGTGTCCAGCGGCCTTAGTGGTGTGATCTCTGGCTCCTCCATTGCCAACGTGGTGACTACCGGTACCTTCACCATCCCGTTGATGAAGCGGGTAGGGTTCCCGGCAACCAAGGCTGGCGCCGTGGAAGTGGCCGCCTCGACGAACGGCCAACTGACGCCGCCGATCATGGGGGCTGCGGCTTTCCTCATGGTGGAATACGTAGGTATTTCCTACCTTGAGGTTATCAAGCACGCGATCCTGCCGGCGATGATTTCCTATGTCGCCCTGATCTACATTGTTCACCTGGAAGCCTGCAAGCTGAAAATGCAGGGTATCGAGCGCTTGAACAAGCCCACCTTGGCGCAGCGCATGCTGAACTGGGTGGTGGTCTTGCTCGGCCTTATCGTGCTCACCCTGGCCGTGTATTACGGCATAGGCTGGATCAAGGCGGTACTTGGTGAAGCGGCCATGTGGGTGCTGGCACCGCTGCTGGTGGCTGTCTATGTCGCACTGGTGGGTTACGCGACCCGTTTCCCGGAGCTGGAAGAGGACGACCCGAACAAGGAGATGGGCGAGCTGCCTCCGGTCGGGCCAACGGTCAAAACCGGCCTGTATTTCCTGCTGCCGGTGGTGGTTCTGGTGTGGTGCCTGACCGTAGAGCGCTTCTCACCTCAGCTTTCCGCGTTCTGGGCCACCGTGTTCATGATCTTCATTGTGATCACACAACGGCCCCTGAAAGCCTTTTTCCGCAAGCGGGGCAACTTCGCTCATTTGACCAAGGAGGGCTTGTTCGATCTGGCCCATTCGCTGGCCACTGGCGCCCGCAACATGGTGGGTATCGGCGTAGCGACCGCCACCGCCGGGATTGTGGTAGGCACCGTCACCCTGACGGGCATTGGTCTTGTGATGACCGCCTTTGTGGAGTTCCTGTCCGGCGGCAATCTGCTGCTGATGCTGATCTTCACCGCCATCATCAGTCTGATCCTTGGTATGGGCCTGCCGACCACAGCCAACTACATTGTGGTCTCGACTCTGATGGCGCCCGTGATCGTCACCCTGGGGGCCCAGAACGGTCTGATCGTGCCGTTGATTGCGGTGCACCTGTTCGTTTTCTACTTTGGAATCCTGGCCGACGATACGCCACCGGTGGGTCTTGCCGCCTACGCTGCGGCGGCCATTTCGGGTGCCGACCCGATACGGACCGGTGTGCAGGGTTTTACCTACGATATCCGAACCGCGATCCTGCCGTTCATGTTTATCTTCAACACCCAGTTGTTGTTGATCGGCCTGACCGGGTGGTTTGACCTGCTCGTGACCATCTTCAGTGCGGTCACGGCAATGCTGGTGTTCTCGGCGGCCACCCAGGGTTACTGGTTCACGAAGAGCCACAAATGGGAAACGGCGTTGCTGCTGCTGATCACCTTTACCATGTTCCGCCCCGGCTTCTGGTGGGACATGGTTTACCCGCCGACCGAAGACCGGCCGGGTGCCGAGGTCATGGAGTATGTTGAAGAGGTTCCGGCGGACCAGCCGATCATCCTCAAGGCATCTGGTATGAATATCGACGGCGACGAGGTAACCACCTACGTGCGGCTGCCGGTTCCTGCAGGTGAGACACCCGAGCAGCGACTGATGGAAGCTGGCCTGGAGCTGAGTCCTGACGGCGAAAAGATGATGGTGGACTTTGTCGGATTTGGCAGCGCCGCGGAGAAAGTCGGTATCCAGTTTGGCTGGACCATTGATGCAGTCCAGGTGGAACTGGACCGGCCACCCAAGGAACTGATGTTCATCCCGGCATTGGCTCTGTTGGGGGTTCTGGCCTTCGGTCAGCTGCGTCGGCGATCGAGAGAGGAGGCCGCCGGCCAGCCGGCCTAATACCCGGTCTGTTCGTGAAAGCCCGGCATTAACCTGCCGGGTTTTTTTCTGTTAGACTTCCGCTCCAAATGGCCCGCGGTTTGTATCGCGCCGTGCCGTCACCATGTGGTCTCTGGTATAGATCACCGCTGAGTAACCAACAGGAGTCTTTCATGCCCGTCGTAACCCTGCCCGATGGTAGTCATCGCAGCTTTGCCGAACCCGTAACCGTTCATGATGTCGCCGCCGATATTGGCGCTGGTCTTGCCAAGGCCGCTCTCGCCGGCAAGGTCGACGGTCAGCTTGTGGACACCAGCTATCGAATTGAAAACGATGCCGAACTGGCGATTGTCACAGAGCGTGATGAGGAGGGCGTTGATGTTATCCGCCATTCCACGGCTCACTTGATGGCCATGGCGGTTCAGGAGCTGTTTCCCGGTGCCCAGGTCACCATTGGCCCGGTCATCGATAATGGCTTCTACTACGATTTCAAGTACGACCGCCCGTTCACCAATGAGGATCTGGCGCGGATCGAGAAGCGCATGGAAGAGCTCGCCAAGCAGGACCTTCCGGTTTCGCGCTCCATCATGTCCCGTGATGAGGCGATCAAGCTCTTTGAAGATATGGGCGATGAGTACAAGGTCCGTATTATCCAAGACATTCCGGGCGACGAAGACCTATCTTTCTACAGTCAGGGCGAGTTTATCGACCTCTGTCGCGGTCCTCATGTTCCGAGCACCGGCAAGCTGAAAGCCTTTAAGCTGACCAAAGTGGCGGG
>JAWWAT010000212.1:0-6147 GCA_033721635.1 Marinobacter sp.
ACCTGCGCTTTGGCTGGGATGTGTCCGAACCCTGGCTGGGGCTGGCGATCACCCAGAAGGGGCTTGGGGCCCTTGAGGACTTCGTCTACAGTCGCCACCAGATGTACCGCAAGGTATACGCCCACAAGACTGCGCTCGGCTTCGACTGGCTGCTCAGGGAGGCGATTAATGAGGTCCTGGACGACCCTAAGAATTTTGAATGGGTGGATACCTGTCTGAGCGACATGACCTTCTTTGCGGAGCTTACCGATAATTTCTTCTGGGAAGCATTCAGGAAGGTAGCCCGAAAGCACCCGAAGAGCTTCTCTTTCTGCATCGTTAACCGGGTGAAGCTGAACCACCTGGATACCCGGGAAGATCTTTCGGCCAGGGGCATTGAGCGACACAGCGCCTGGTTGGCAGGGGAACTCTCTCTCAATCCCGCCCAGGTGGTAACCTGCTCCATGCGCGCCCGGTTCTCCAACATTCAGGATAATTTCAACGGTATCAAGGTGCTGGTGCGCGAGCCCATTCACCGCAGCCGCTCACTGAAGAAGATCACTGATGTAAGCGCCTTCTTCAGTAAATTCAGCGACGGCACCATCACACATTTCTACACGAGGCCCGATGTAACCACCGGCAGCCAGGAATCCCTCACTGAGTAGCTGCAGAAGCATTCAGTTCAGCGACCAGCCCGCTGGCGCTGTCGAACGCGCCCTCGACACGGCCGCCACTGAGCCAGTCGCCTGCGAGCCCGATCCGGTGATCCGGGAACCACAGATGGCCGGGTTGGGCCCCACCTTCAGAGCGGGCGTACAGCCATCGATGCGTGACCACTTCATCCGGGCCGTGATCGAAGCCGGTGGTTTCCTGGAATGCGGCAACAAGCTTTTTGGCGACTTCGTCGGCGGGCGTGTCCACGTGTTCCTCCGTCCACGCGGGACTGGCGTGAAACACCCACCACTGCCCTTCGTCCTTCCTACCGGGTTTGCTGGAATTATTCGCAACCCAGAACAGCGCAGGATGTTGGCAGCGCATCCCTTCATGATGAATCCAGGGAGACACCGGGAAGTGGGCCGCAACAGCCCAGCAAGGCAGGACCCGGCTGACTGGATCGTTCAGATGGGAAGCCAGTGCCTCGAGGCCACTGTCCGCAAGCAGTTCCCTGGCCTGAGCCGGCGGCGGGGTAATGATACCGGCGTCAAAGTTACCGAGGTTCGAGCCCGAGGTGGAAAAAAGCGACCAGGACTGATCGTTCCGGGCCAATCTGGCAACACGTGTCTCGGCAACGACCTGAACGTGGCTGGACAGTGCCCTGGAAATCGCTGTCATGCGCGGTATACCCACGTAACGAGTTTCCTCAGGAAAGGGTTCCCACTTATCGGTTTCCGTCTGGAAACCAAATCGCCCTTGCCATGGTCCGAAGGTGTCAGGTCCGGCAAATTTGCGAAGAAACGGAAGGAAATCAGGGTTTCGGGAGGTGAAATACTGAGCACCCATGTCGGCTGATCCACCGCTGACCCGCTTAGCAGCGAGCCTGCCACCTGGCCCGCGGCTTTTCTCAAAAACGGTAATTTCACGGCCAGGGCCATTCAGTTTGATAGCGGCCGTCAACCCGGATAGGCCTGAACCGACAATGGCAATACGGCGTATAAGTGGTGAATGAAAGGTTTGATTAAACATGGTTTATGGTGCATCCAATTCCGGTAGTGAGATCGTACTACTTCCCGTAACAGCGGTTCAGCCATCAGGCTGTTCGTACGATCGAGATTTCATCAGTAAAGAAAGGGCAATCAGGGTATGACCCGAGTGCAGAATTTGCTTACAAACATTCTAAGATGGTTCGACTCCGAAGCAGGTTCGGATCACATCGACAACTCCTCCAGGTCCTTCAATTTCCTGAGAGTTATTCCGTTCATAGCACTCCATTTGGCATGCCTGCTGGCCTTTTACACTGGCGCAAGCGCGTTTGCAGTGTGGTTTGCAATCGCCTTTTTCCTGGTTCGAATGTTCGCGATTACCGGATTCTACCACCGCTACTTTGCCCACAAGACCTTTAAAACCAGCCGTCCTGCCCAGTTCGTATTTGCCATTCTCGGGGCCAGCGCAGCCCAGCGCGGACCACTCTGGTGGGCAGCTCACCACCGCCATCATCACCAGCATTCCGATGACGAGCAGGATCTGCACTCCCCTCATCAGGGTGGATTCTGGTGGTCTCACATGGGCTGGTTCACCTGTGATGCGGGATTCGCGACCGATGAGCGGCGAATCCGGGACTGGCTCAAATTCCCCGAACTCAAGCTGATTAACCGGTTCGATTCGCTGGTACCTGCTCTGGCAGCTGTCGGCATCTATGGTCTGGGTGAAGCCCTGGCCGCCTGGGCGCCCGGCCTTGGAACCAATGGTCTGCAACTGCTGGTCTGGGGATTCTTTATTTCGACGGTGGTGCTGTTCCACGCCACGGTATCCATCAATTCCCTGTCTCACGTTTGGGGCAAGCGCCGGTTTGAGACTTCGGACGACAGTCGGAACAACTTCTGGCTGGCCCTGCTGACGCTTGGCGAGGGCTGGCACAACAACCACCATCGCTGGCCCCAGTCTGTGCGCCAGGGATTCCGTTGGTATGAGATTGACATCACCTGGTACGGCCTCTGGCTGATGTCCAAGCTCGGCATTATCTGGGAGCTGAATCCGATACCCAAGCATATTCAGGAAGAAACACGCGAACTGGACAGAATGAGGAGGAGCAGGCAATGACAACCGCCTCAAAGATCGAAGTAGGTACGCGTAACTCGGCGCTGCCGGCAACGCTCGACAATTTTCGGAAGCTGTTCAACGAACTCGACAAGGGCAATCTTAACAAGCTCTCCAGGGTCTACAGCGAGGATATCCGGTTTCAGGACCCCCTCAGCAGCGTGCAAGGGCTCGATGAGCTCACCCATTATTTCGCCGGGGCCTACGCCAACGTTATCTCCTGTCGCTTCGAATTTGGTGACGCTGTCGTGCAGGGAGAGTTTGCTGCACTGCCCTGGGTTATGCATTTACGCCACAAACGCCTTCGCAAAGGCCGGGAAGTTCAGGTTCAGGGCATGAGCCATCTGGAAATCCGCGATGGCATGGTGTGCTACCACCGGGATTACTTTGACGCCGGGGAAATGCTGTACGAAAACCTGCCCGTTGTGGGCAGGATGATTCGCTGGATCAAGGATCAGGCAGGATGAGTGATCGACTTCAGGAAACCTCGAATATCTGGATTACCGGGGCCAGCTCGGGCATTGGCGAATCCGTCACTCGCGCTCTGGCACGTGGTGGACACCGGCTTGTGATTACCGGTCGAAGGAAGGAGGCCCTCGACGAGCTTTCCTCAGCAGCACCGGAGCGTATTGTCCCGGCCGCCGCAGACACCACCAGCAAGGAGGATCTGCAAGCCATAGCCGGTAAGCTCGAGACTCACGGCGACCTGAACATGGTGATACTCAATGCCGGCACCTGTGAGTATCTTGAAATCGCCCACTACAGCAGCGACGTGATCGAGAAGAACATACACACCAATGTGATTGGCACGGCCCGTTGCCTGGATATTGCCCTGCCTGCCCTGCGTCGCAGCCGGGAAAAGGGACAACCGGCCACCGTGGTGATCGTCAGTTCGTCGGCCTGGTGGTTTCCTTTTGGCCGGGCCGAAGGTTACGGGGCGTCCAAAGCCGCCCTTACCTACTTTGCACACGCTCTCAGAGCGGATCTCGCCGCCGAAGGTATCGACGTGGTGGTGGTTTCGCCGGGCTTTGTGAAGACGCCGCTGACCGACCGCAACGATTTCCCAATGCCCTTTCTGGTCTCGGCTGAGGATGCAGCGGAACGAATTGTCAGTGGCCTGGCCCGTGGCAAGAACGAAATTGCATTCCCCAAACGCTTCACCTGGATGTTGAAAGCGCTGGGCGCCCTTCCCCGGCCTTTGATCGACCGCATGTCGGCCTCCATGGCCCGTAAAAGCAACACCGAACAGGAAAACAATGGATGAGTAGTGAGCGTCAGCGGATTGCTGTCATTGGGGCGGGCGTGTCCGGCCTCACGGCTGCCTGGCTTTTGGCCGAGAAACACGAGGTTCAGGTTTTTGAAGCGGGCGATTATGCCGGCGGTCACACCAACACCGAGCAGGTTGAAGCCGGTGGCCGAACCTGGCCGGTCAACACGGGGTTTATCGTGTTCAACGACTGGACCTACCCGAATTTCATCAAACTGATGGAGCGGCTCGGAGTTGCGTCAGAAGTAAGCGACATGAGCTTCAGCGTAGACTGCAGCAGCACCGGACTGCAGTACAACGGCACCAGTCTGAATACCCTGTTTGCCCAGCGTAGGAACCTGCTTAACCTGCCGTTCCTGAAAATGGTGCGCGAGATCCTGCGCTTTAACAAGGAAACCCGGGCGGATCTTGAGGCGGGTAATATCAACAATGAGGAAACCCTCGGCGAATACCTGAACCGGAATGGTTACTCCCGGTACTTCCGCAATTACTACATAGTACCGATGGGTGCAGCCATCTGGTCAGCGCCGGAGATTGTCCTGGAGCAGTTTCCCATCCGGTTCTTCCTGCAGTTTTTCAACAATCACGGCATGCTGTCCGTGGACGACCGCCCCACCTGGCGGGTGATCTCCGGAGGCTCAGCCCAGTACGTGAAGAAAATGATGTACAGGCTGGGTGATGGCATGCACCTGAACAGCCCTGTCGAGAAGGTTGTCCGGAATGAAGACGGTGTTACGGTTACCGTCAAGGGTAAGGAGCACCACTTCGACCAGGTGATCTTTGGCTGCCACAGCGATCAGGCTCTCGCCATGCTCGCGGACGCGACTGACAAGGAGCGGGACATTCTCGGCGCCATAGCCTACCAGAACAATGATGTGGTACTCCACACCGACAGCAGCGTGTTGCCGGAGAATCGCCGCGCCTGGGCCGCCTGGAACTATTTCATCCCGACCCACAGCACAGAGCCTGTGTCTGTAACCTACAACATGAATATCCTGCAGAATTTCCACGATGCCGAGGAAACCTTCTGCGTGACCCTGAACCGCAGCCGGGATATCGATCCCGGAAAGGTTATCAAGCGCTTCGAATACGCGCACCCGGTGTTCACCCTCGACGCGGTGGCCGCGCAGGAGCGCTACGACGAAATCGGCAACCAGAATCGCACCCATTACTGCGGCGCCTACTGGTTCAACGGTTTCCATGAGGACGGGGTTCGCAGCGCCTTGCGGGTAACCGACGCGTTCGGGGTGGAGCTTTGACCATGAACAGCCAGTGGCTGGAGGGTACTGTCCGGCATAGACGGAAGTACCCGGTGCAACACGAATTCAGCTACAGCACGGGCATGCTGGCCCTGGATACGGATGAATGGGGAAAAATCGCGACGCTGAGCCCGCTTTTCTCACTCGAGAACTTCAACTGGGTCTCGCTTAAACGTAGGGATTACTTTCGCCCGGACACCGAAGACCTGTCGGTTGCTGTCCGCGATTATGTGGAAGAAGCCACCGGGTGGCGCCCAGACGGAGAAGTGGAGCTGATCACACATCCCCGCTACTTTGGCTATGTGTTCAACCCGGTCAGCTTCTATTTTTGCTACCGCGCCGGTGAGCGCCCTGCTGATGGCGTGGTGCCGAAAGTGATTGTGGCCCAGATTACCAACACACCCTGGCATGATCGCCATGCCTATTGCCTCGAAACAACGGGCGCAGCCCCCAACCAGGCGGGCTGGCGAACCGAGCGGTTTGGCTTCAGCAAACGCTTCCATGTGTCGCCCTTCAATGGCATGAATCAGCATTATGAGTGGACCTTCAGCTTCCGGGGCCCTGATCTAAGAATTCACATGAATGTTCTGGAGGAGGGCCGCAAGCATTTTGATGCCACCCTGGTAGTCCAACGCACCGCTCTCACTCGTAAAGATGTTCACAAAAGTCTTCGAAAGTTTCCGCTTGAAGCATTCAAGGTTGTGGCAGGCATTTACTGGCATGCCCTCCGGCTCAAGCTCAAGGGTGCGCCGTTCTATAGCCACCCGGATAAGCTTCCCGAGGATGATAGCGCCTACCGCCGTGGGCACGATGATTCCGGGCTGGATGTCACCAGCTCGGAGACCAATGACAAGATTCGTGGAAGGGTAAGCTCATGGAGAACCTGAA
>JAWWAT010000213.1:0-6143 GCA_033721635.1 Marinobacter sp.
ATGCCCGAGCTGGAAATGGGGATGCTTGACTTTCTTTCGCTTTACGGTTGTGAACTCCAGTACGTGGTTGGGGAGAAAACCTCGGTGATGGGGCGGGTGATGCAGCCCCTGAACCGTTTGCGCTATGAAATCCGGTTTATCGAAGCAGCCAGGGACTGCCTGCCGGAGATAGAGGATGAGGAATTTGCCGAAGAGCTTACCGGCGCCATCGACAGCAAGCTTGAATCCCTGCCCATCGCCATCTGGAACGCCACCTGGGGCGTCGAAGAAATCGAGAAACTGTTCACCCTGGCCAAGGGCTACTATCCGGTGGCGCCGGAAGGCAACCCAGTGTCAGATCTCGCCCTTGATATTGAGAGCCTGAATGCAGCGGTTGCCCGCTTGCGCTCGGAGGATCTCGCGGTTTCGCTCGATTTTGCCGGCGACGTTCATCAGCGCTGGCAAGCGGAGTACCGCGCCGGGCAGCTGATCAACAGCGCACTTCTTCTGACTGCACGGCTGCAGGACGGGACGGAATTGCTCAGGCAGAGAATCGACGGTCGGCCCCTGTGCCTCGATGGCAAGCCCAATAACCAGTCGGATATTGTGCAGAACATGTTCTTCAGCGTGTACATCGAAAAGATTCAGCCTTATATGAGCGCCGTGACCCAGGGACGGGTTGCGCTCATCGAGCCGTTCGAGCGGCTTGCCGAGGTTCAGCAAGAGGTCATGCCAGAGAGTTTTACGGCATGGTACCAGCGCCATCTCTCACAGGAAGCCCAGGGCAGTCTCTGGCGGGAGCTCGACGTAGCCATGATGGCGCATACCAGAGCGTGGCAGGAATTGCTGGGCCAATGCGGCTTGCGCCCGGGCGCCTGACTCTGCTCAGCGCTGGCTTTCCGGCGTCACCCGCAGAATTTCCTCCACTGTTGTCAGGCCGGCCGCCACTTTCTGGGCGCCACTCAGACGCAGCGATTTCATGCCTTCCTTGTAGGCATCCAGCCTCAGCTGTTCCAGCTCGCAATGATCGGTAATCTGTCGTAGCAATGTGCCTGAGAGCGTCATGATTTCATAAACACCTGCCCGGCCAAGATACCCGGTGTTCCGGCATTCCAGACAGCCCACGGGCTGATAGAACTGCTTGGGAACCGGCGCTTTCCAGGGCCGGGTCAGGGTTTGCCAGGCCTGCTCGTCGGCGGGGCCGGGGGTCTTGCAGTGAGGGCACAGCGTTCGGGCAAGCCGTTGGGCCATGACGCCCAGTACCGTGGCCCGAATCAGGTAGGGTGGAATGCCCAATTCCATCATTCGGGTAATCGCGCTCGGGGCGTCGTTGGTATGCAGGGTCGAAAGCACCAGGTGGCCAGTGAGGGCAGCCTGAACCGCCATTTCCGCCGTTTCCAGATCGCGGATCTCGCCGATCATTATGATATCCGGATCCTGCCGCAGCAGAGCTCGAACGCCGGCCGCAAAGGTCAGATCGATATTGGTCTGAACCTGCATCTGGTTGAACGCCGGTTCCACCATTTCGATGGGGTCCTCGATGGTGCAGACGTTGAGCTCGGGTGAGGCAATCTGTTTCAGGGTCGAATACAGGGTTGTGGTTTTGCCGGATCCGGTCGGCCCGGTTACCAGTACAATACCGTGGGGTCGGGACGTGATTTCCTGCCAGCGCTGGCGGTCTTCCTTGCCGAATCCCAGTTGCTCGTAGGACTTCAACAACACATCCGGATCAAAGATCCGCATGACCATCTTTTCGCCAAAGGCGGTGGGCATGGTGGCCAGACGAAGTTCCACTTCCCGGTTGTCGGGTTTGCGGGTCTTGATGCGACCGTCCTGGGGACGGCGTTTCTCTGCCACGTTCAGGCGACCGAGGATTTTGAGGCGACTGGTCACCGCCACGCCCACATGCTCTGGGAATTCATAAACGTTGTGCAGCACGCCGTCGATCCGGAACCGGACCTGGGTGACAGTGCGGCGGGGCTCGATGTGAATATCTGAGGCGCGCTGGTCGAAGGCGTATTGCAGCAGCCAGTCGACAATCTTGACGACGTGCTGGTCATTGGCGTCCGGATGTTCGCTGGCACCAAGATCCAGTAATTGCTCGAAATTCTGGTTGCCGGCCACACCCGGACCCTGGCCGCCACTGGCCTTGCTGACGGAATTGGCCAGCTGATAGAACTCTACCGTGTACCGGCGGATGTCCTCGGGATTGGCGACAACGCGTCGGATATCCTTTCGGACGGCCTGTTGAAGGTTTTGCACCCACTCGCTCTTGAACGGCTCACTGCTGGCGACCAGCACCTCGTCGGTACCGATCTCTACCGCCAGAATTCCGTGGCGTTGGGCAAAGGCATAAGACATCACCCGGGCGATGGCGGGCGTGTCGATCTTTAACGGATCAATGTGGTAGTAGGGTTGTCCGGCCCAATCCGCCAGCCAGTGTGTCAGACGGTCCAGGTCGAGGGTGCGACCACTTTTCTGGCTGGTCAGCGCGGCAATGGCCACCAGTTCCAGTGGATGGCGTTTGCCCTTTTGTCCCTCACCGGTGGCCGCGCCGAGATTGGCCGAGAGCACCCGTTCGGCGTCTTCCTGGCTGATTTCTCCGCTGGTCACAAGCGCAGTGCAAACATCTCTCAGGGTCAGGGTGCTTCTCGGCGGCGCGGGTGGCCGCTGCACGGTTCCGGAGTTGCTTGTTTCAGCCATAAAAGGTCAGGTCCAGGTATTCAGGGTGTATTTCCATTCGCCACTGGCCGGTTCACCTTGAGGTGAATCATGGCAACAGTGAACAACAGAAAGGTCAGTGCCGTCAGAATGACCGGTCCCGGAGCGCCTTCACTCAGCCAGGCGGAAACGACGGCCTGGGTAAAGTAAAAGATCACCACGAACGACATCCAGATGTAGCCCCGATTGTGGCCCCGAAAGACCGGAACCGCAAAGGGCAGCAGCGGGATCAGTTTCACAGCCAGCATCAACGTTATGGATACGCCCTCGACGGGGGCCGGATAGAAGGTCGTAATCAACAGGGTGGCAAGCACGCCGATATAGAGCGCGATGGTTGCCCGCACCGTGATGCGGGCCTTTGGGTTGTTCAGCATAGTGTGTTCCGGGATCAATAAGTGTTAAGCAAGTTACGTCTGGACCTTGAGCCTGTATCAGTCAGCGAGTTTCAGCGCGAGTCGGGCAAGGCGCTCGCCAAAGGCCTGGCACAACGCTTTCTCGTGGTTGCTCAGTGGCTGTTGTTCACCCGTGCCGGCCCAGTGGCTTGGGCCATAGGGTGTGCCACCGGTTTGTGTGTCCCCCAGACTTTTCTCGGAGTAGGGCAGGCCGCAGACAACCATGCCGTGATGTAGGAGCGGCATCATCATGGTCATTAGGGTGGTTTCCTGTCCGCCATGCAGGCTTCCGGTCGACGTAAATGCGCCGGCGGGCCTGCCTTCGAGGGTGCCGGCCAGCCACAGATCGCCCGTGCTGTCGAGGAAATGTTTCAGAGGTGCCGCCATGTTGCCGAAGCGCGTGGGACTGCCGATGGCCAGTCCGGCACAATCTGCGAGATCGGATTTGCTGGCATAGGGTGCCCCGGAGTCTGGCACTGCGGGCAGCGATGATTCGGTGTCCGGGGAAACCGGAGGTACCGACCTGAGTCTG
This sequence comes from Marinobacter sp., assembly GCA_033721635.1. Classification (GTDB taxonomy): domain Bacteria; phylum Pseudomonadota; class Gammaproteobacteria; order Pseudomonadales; family Oleiphilaceae; genus Marinobacter. The sequence goes on from JAWWAT010000213.1 coordinate 3,625, forward strand.
GCTTCAATACCTTTCACACGGGCCACGCCACGGCCAATCTGGCTGGCCAACTCCGCCGTCTGGCCGGTACGGCTATAAAAAAGCACGAGAACATACGGCAATTGCTCGGACATTGTCAGTGATCCTTCTGATCTGACGCGGGTAAGTTGTTCGGGGTCAGAAAATTGAAAGTACGTTTTCCGGTGGCCGACCGAGGGCCGCTTTGCCGTTGGCGATCACGATGGGTCGTTCAATCAGTTTCGGCGTCGCTATCATGGCCGCGATCAACTGCTCATCGCTGAGGTCGGGGTTGTTCAGGCCTTGTTCTTTATACTCTTTTTCTTTCGTGCGCATCAGCTCGCGAGGGCGCAGGTTCAGGGCGTTGAGAATATCCTTTAGCTCCTGCTCTGTCGGTGGTGTTTCCAGGTAGCGTATAATCTCCGGTTCAATTCCCCGTTCGGTAAGCAGTTCAAGGGTTTGGCGGGATTTCGAGCAGCGCGGGTTGTGGAAAATCCGGGTTGGTTCTGTCATCTTCGTGCCTGCTTGTATGAATGGAGTCCACGATTTCTGTGGCCGGTAGTCTAACAGGAGGTTTTCCAGTGCAGTACCCTGATTCGGTTCGTGGTTGCTCCCGCCTTAATGTGGTGGCTGTTGGGCTGCTTGTTCTGTCGTTGGCAGGTTGTGAGAAGATCGAACTCGAGCGGGCTGAGGGAACAAAGCTGAACTGGGACAGCTTGCGTGGTCAATGGGTGCTGGTTAACTACTGGGCGGAATGGTGCAAGCCGTGTCTTGAAGAAATACCAGAGCTCAATGAGCTGGACAAGGCGCCCGACATCACGGTGCTGGGTGTCAATTTTGATGGCGTAAGGGGTGATGCCCTGGTGGAGCTCGGCGAGCGAATGGGGATCGAATTCACCATGCTGGCGGACGATCCCGGGCCCGGATTCGGCTGGAAGTTGCCGGTTGCGCTGCCCGCCACATTCCTGGTTAACCCCGGCGGCGATCTGGTTGAAACCCGTTTTGGCCCGCAGACCGAAGAAGAGCTCCGGGCTGTGATCGGCGGCTGAGGCCGCTGCCCTAACTGAATTTAAAAGCAGGAATAACCTGACGTTATGTCGCAGACTTTTGTACACCTCCGCGTCCACTCTGAATACTCCATGGTGGATGGCCTGGTCAGGGTTAAACCGTTGATCGGCCGTGTTGCCGAGCTGGGCATGCCGGCTGTTGGCCTGACTGAGCAATCCAACATGTGTTCGCTGGTCCGCTTTTACAAGGCGGCCATGGGCGCGGGCGTCAAACCCATCATAGGCGCGGATCTGTGGCTGGAGAACGCGGACGAGCCCGAGAATCCGTTCCGGCTTACGCTGCTGGCGCGGGATAACGATGGTTATCTCAATCTCACCGAAATCATTTCCCTGGGTTATACCGAGGGACAGCGATTTGGCAAACCGATTATTCAGCGCAAGTGGCTTGAGGCGAGGGCGAAGGGTCTGATTGCGCTGTCGGGCTCGAAAATGGGCGATGTGGGCAAGGCTTTGATGGCGGGCAAGCAGGAACTGGCCCGCGAGCGCGCTCGCTACTGGATGGACTTGTACCCCGATAGCTACTACCTCGAGCTACAGCGCACCGGTCGACCAGGTGACGAGGACTGCCTGCATCTGAGTGTCGAGCTGGCCGGGGTCCTCGGCCTCCCCGTAGTCGCCACCAACGATGTTCACTTCCTTGAAGCGGAAGACTTCGAAGCCCACGAGGCCAGGGTTTGTATCGGTGAGAGCCGCACTCTGGACGACCCACGACGTGATCGCCGGTTCAGTGATCAGCAGTACCTGCGCAGCGCCGATGAAATGATCGAACTGTTCAGCGACATTCCGGAGGCGATCGAGAATACCGTGGAGATTGCCCGGCGCTGCTCGGTGAAGGTTCGGATGGGCGAGTACTTCCTTCCGAACTACCCGATTCCGGACGGCATGACCATGGATGACTATTTCCGAAAGGTCTCTGAGGAAGGCCTGGAGGAACGCTTGGCCAAGACCCTGAGCAAGGACGATCCGGAATACGACGCCAAGCGCGAGGCCTACTACAAGCGCCTGAACTTCGAGCTGGATATCATCATCCAGATGGGTTTCCCTGGCTACTTCCTTATCGTTATGGATTTCATCAAGTGGGCCAAGAACAACGGCGTCCCGGTAGGGCCGGGCCGCGGCTCCGGTGCCGGCTCGCTGGTGGCCTATGCCCAGTTGATCACCGACCTGGATCCACTGGAATACGACCTGCTGTTCGAGCGGTTCCTGAACCCCGAACGGGTCTCCATGCCCGACTTCGACGTCGACTTCTGCATGGAAGGCCGGGACAGGGTCATCGAGTACACGGCCCAGAAGTACGGGCGAGAGGCGGTGTCTCAGATCATTACCTTCGGCACCATGGCCGCGAAGGCGGTTGTGCGGGATGTGGCCAGGGTGCAGGGCAAATCCTACGGTCTGGCCGACAAGCTCTCCAAGATGATCCCCTTCGAGCCTGGCATGACCCTGGAGAAGGCTCTG
>JAWWAT010000214.1:0-6131 GCA_033721635.1 Marinobacter sp.
CGCCACGGCATTGTTCAGCTCGGGATCGGAGGCCTGGAAGCTGACCTGGATATGATCCAGCCCTGCCTCGGCAAAGGCCTCCACCTTCGCTTCGGTCAGCCCCAGGCCGGAGGTGATCAGGTTGGTGTAGTACCCCAGGTGACGCGCCTCGGCAATGAGCTCCGCCAGGTCCTGGCGCACCAGCGGCTCGCCCCCGGAGAAGCCCAGCTGCGCCGCGCCCATCGCGCGGCCCTGTCGCAGGACACTCACCCACTCCTCGGTGGTCAGTTCCCGTTCGGTCTGGGCAAAGTCCAGCGGGTTGGAGCAGTAGGGACACTGCAGCGGACACCGGTAGGTCAGTTCCGCCAGCAGCCACAGGGGCGGCCCGGCGTTATGGGGGTTGGTACAGCTCATGACAGTTCGATCCAGTGTTGTTGCCGGGCGTCCTGCAGGAACTCACTCACGTCCTTGCCGAGCGGGCCCGCGTCCGGGAACTGCTGTTCCAGACGGGCCACGATGTCGGCCACGGTGCACTGGCCGTCCACCTCATTGAGAATCGCACCGGCGCTGCCGTTGAGTTTGACCATGCCTTCCGGATACAGCAGCACATAACTTTCCTGGGCCGGCTCCCACTGGAACCGGAACCCCCGGCGAAAACGCGGTACCTGATCCATGGCGATCTCCATTACAGCCCCCGGTGCCAGACCTGTTCGTCGGTCACGGTGTGGTACGGCGGGGTACGGTGGCCGTAGGCCATGGTCATGGCATCCAGCATGGTCCAGAGGATGTCCAGCTTGAACTGCAGGATCTCCAGGGCCCGGGTCTGCTCGGCTTCGGTGGTGAAATGGTCGAGGGTGATGGTCAGCCCGTGCTCCACGTCCCGTCGGGCTTCCGACAGGCGCTTGCGGAAGTAGCTGTAGCCGCTCTCTTCAATCCACGGATAGTGGGCAGGCCAGCTGTCCAGTCGCGACTGGTGGATCTCCGGGGCGAACAGCTCGGTCAGGGACGAGCAGGCTGCCTCCTGCCAGGTCGCCCGGCGGGCAAAGTTCAGGTAGGCATCCACCGCAAAGCGGACCCCCGGCAACACGTGCCGCTGGTCAATCACCTCGTCCCGGCTCAGGCCCACCGCCTCGGCCAGGGACAGCCAGGCCTCGATGCCGCCGACATCGCCGTCGTGACCATCGTGGTCCAGAATTCGCTGCAGCCAGAGCCGGCGCACACCGGCGTCCGGGCAGTTGGCCATGATCGCCGAGTCTTTCTGGGGAATCTTGATCTGGTAGTAGTACCGGTTGGCCACCCAGCCGCGGATCTGTTCGGGCGTGCATTGCCCGCCGTACATGGCTTTATGGTACGGGTGGTGGATGTGGTAGTACTGGCCCTTGGCCCGCAGGGCCTGCTCGAAGGCTGCCCGGTTCATGGCGGTGTTGGCTTTGGCGTTCATGGCTGCCCCGACAGGTCGATGTGCATGCCGTCCCAGGACACCTCGATGCCGTGGCGGGTCAGCTCCGCCCGCTCCGGGGAGTCCTCGTTCAGGATCGGGTTGGTGTTGTTGATGTGAATCAGGATCTTGCGTTGTGCCGGCAGGCTGTCGAGCACCTCGATCATGCCGCCCGGGCCGCTCTGGGCCAGATGCCCCATGGCCTGTCCGGTCTTGGTACCCACTTCCTGGCGGATCATCTCGTCGTCGTGCCAGACAGTGCCGTCCACCAGCAGCACATCGGCCCGGCGCATCCAGCCCAGAATGCGCTCGTCCGGCTGCCCCAGGCCCGGCGCATAGAGCACGGTCTGGCCGGTGCGGGTGTCCTTCAGGAACAGGCCGATGTTATCGCCCGGATGCGGGTTGTCCCGGCGCGGCGAATACGGCGGTGCGTTGCTCAACAGCGGAATGGCGGTGAGCTCGATCGACGGCGCGCAGGGAATGGTAAAGGGCGTCTGCTCGGACGCCTCGATGCGGCGCCAGTTCAGGCCACCGTTCCAGTGCCTGAGCATGGTAAACAGGGGGAAACCGCCGCTGAGGTCCTCATGCACCTGCTCGGTACACCAGACGTCCATCGGCAGGCCCTCGCGCAGGGACAACAGGCCGGTGGTGTGGTCCACCTGGCTGTCCATCAGCACGATGGCCTCAATACCGGTGTCTCTCAAGGCCCTGGCCGGCTGCATGGACTCAAAGGAGGCCAGCTGGGCGCGAATATCGGGAGATGCGTTAAACAGGATCCAGTGCTCGCCGTCTTCACTGACGGCAATGGAAGACTGGGTACGGGCCTGCGCGTTCAGCGTGCCCTTGCGAAAGCCGTCGCAGTTGGCGCAGTTACAGTTCCACTGGGGAAAGCCACCGCCGGCCGCGGAGCCCAGAACGTGAATCAACATGGTGGGTCAGCTCCACAAGCAAAACGGCCAGCTCGAGGCTGGCCGTTTCAGCTCTCAGCGGTTGGCGAAGTACATAGTGACTTCGAAACCGATGCGAAGATCTTCGTAGGCTGGTTTGGTCCACATAATGCTCACCTCTTATCGTTGTTAGGCGTTTATGGTGCATTATCAGTCTAGCCGATAATTCACTATCCATCGTAGCGACGTGGTTTCCACCTACATATGGTACTTTGGGACTGTTTTGATGCCTCCCTAGGTCGCAGAAGCCCGCAGCGCACTGGCACCATGGCCTGGAACGAAAAAAGGCCCTGGGAAGGGCCGAAAGAGAGTGACAGAAAAACCCGAACTCTCGTCAGAGAGTCGCCCCGGCAAGACGCCGGGGGATTAAGGTGCACGTCCAATGTGCTGACTCACAGGCGGGCCCGTGTGGGAGGCCCGCTTACCGCTCAGAGATTCAGAAGAAACCCAGTGGGTTGGTGTCGTAGCTCACCAGCATGTTCTTGGTCTGCTGGTAGTGCTCGAGCGCCATCTTGTGGGTTTCACGGCCTACACCAGACTTCTTGTAACCACCGAAAGCAGCGTGGGCCGGGTAGGCGTGGTAGCAGTTCATCCAGACGCGACCGGCCTGGATGTTGCGGCCCATCCGGTAAGCGAGGTTGGTGTCACGGGTCCATACGCCGGCGCCCAGACCAAACTCGGTGTCATTGGCGATCGCCAGAGCTTCTGCTTCGTCCTTGAAGGTGGTGACACCCACGACCGGTCCGAAGATTTCTTCCTGGAACACGCGCATCTTGTTGTCGCCCTTGAACAGGGTCGGCTGGATGTAGAAGCCGTTGTTGAACTCTTCATCCAGATGCTCGCGATCACCGCCAGTCAGCACCACGGCGCCCTCTTCCTTACCAATGGCAAGGTAGGACATGATCTTGTCGAACTGTTCCTTGGACGCCTGGGCGCCTACCTGAACGTCGGTATCCAGCGGGTTACCACGCTTGATCGACTTGGTGCGCTCGACCACTTTCTGCATGAACTCTTCAAACATGTCTTCCTGAACCAGCGCCCGTGACGGACAGGTACAGACTTCGCCCTGGTTGAAGAACGCCAGCACCAGACCTTCCACGCACTTGTCGATGAATTCTGGCTCTGCCTTCATTACATCAGAGAAGTAGATGTTCGGGGACTTGCCACCCAGCTCAACGGTGGACGGGATGATGTTCTCCGCCGCGCACTTGAGGATGTGGGAGCCAACCGGAGTAGAGCCGGTGAAGGCGATCTTGGCGATGCGCTTGCTGGTGGCCAGGGCCTGACCGGCCTCGATGCCGTAACCGTTGACGATGTTCAGCACACCCGGCGGCAGCAGGTCACCAATGATTTCCATCAATACCAGGATGCTGGCAGGGGTCTGCTCGGCAGGCTTCAGCACGGTGCAGTTGCCGGCTGCCAGACAGGGGCCCAGCTTCCAGGCCGCCATTAGAATCGGGAAGTTCCAGGGAATGATCTGCCCCACGACACCTAGGGGCTCGTGGAAGTGGTACGCCACGGTGTTGTGGTCGATCTCGCCCATATGACCTTCCTGGGCACGGATACAGCCGGCAAAGTACCGGAAGTGATCCGCCGCCAGGGGAATGTCGGCGTTCAGGGTTTCACGAACCGCCTTGCCGTTATCCCAGGTTTCAGCAACCGCGAGTTTCTCGAGGTTGGCCTCGATGCGATCGGCAATCTTCAGCAGGATATTGGAGCGCTCGGTGGGTGAGGTCTTGCCCCAGGCCGGAGCCGCCTTGTGCGCTGCGTCGAGTGCAAGCTCAATGTCTTCGGCACTGGAACGCGGAATTTCACAGATCACTTCGCCAGTTACCGGGGTGATGTTCTCGAAATACTGGCCTTTTACCGGGGCAACCCACTCGCCACCGATGAAGTTCTCGTAACGGGATTTGAAAGAAACGACGGAGCCATCCTTTCCTGGTTGTGCGTAGATCATGATCTCGACCTCTTGTTGTGTTTGTCGCAGGGCAACGCGGCCTTTCGCGTTTACCCATTCAATGTAGACCTCAATCTTCGAGGTTTGAATGATGCGATGGAGGCGAAAAACTCCTCCCTTGGTAGTAGATGGCTCGAAGGCCAAGCCACCATTGGGCCCGCTTCAAAATCACCGTTCAGAAATAAATGCACAGGAAAGGCCCTGCGCCACGCACAAAAACAGTGCGCCCGCCCAGACAAGAAGCAGCACTGCCCTGCTCCTGAAATTCCACCATAAGCAAAACAAACACTTACCGGTTGGCATGGACTCTGCAGAGGTTCCACCACGCAGCGAGACGTCGGTTACTGAAACCACAATCAAAGCGCCACAATCTGACCAATGGTCAACTAGGGTTCCGGCCTGCAACCACCAAACGCAGGCGACTGGTCCGAGAGTTGACGACCTTTTCCAAGGTTACACGGCGGGACAAAAGCCCGGGAGGATCGCTCAGTTACTGACGCCTCTCGCTTTTTTGGATGCCCTAACCAGGAGGAAAAGGCCATGTTGCAAACCGCAGCCCCCCTCTACGACGATCTGATTCCCGGCGGATCCCACTGGTCCTTTATCATGCGACGCGGCCATGTACTGCGCCTGATTGACGAAACCGGCGGGGCCAACGTCGGCATGTTGATGTACAACCCGGAGAACCCGCTCGAGCGGTACAACATGCCGGACACACTGAAAAACCAGCACACCTTCCTGCTCACCAAAGGCCATGTCTTGCTCTCCGACATGGGCCGGGTGTTTGCCTCTATCATCCGTGATGATCTGGGTTGGCACGACACCGTCGCAGGCACCTGCAACGCCGATCTGGTGGAACAGCGTTGGGGCAGGAAGACGTACCAGGAAGCCCATAACCACTACCACCGCAATGGGTTCAACAGTTTCCTGAATGAGCTGGCCAAGTACGGCCTGGGCAAGAAGGATCTCACGGCCAACCTGAACTGGTTCAGCAAGGTCAAAACCGACGACGACGGCAACATGACCTTTGCCGAGGGCCACTCCCACGCCGGCGCTACCGTCGACCTGCGATTCGAGATGGACACCATCGTGGTTCTGCATACGTGCCCGCACCCGATGAACCCGGCCAGCCATTATCCGAGCCACCCCCTGCGCTATCAGTTGTTCAAGGCGGCCCCGGTGACCGATGCGGATCCCTGCAAGATTTCATCACCCGAAGCCACGCGGGCATTTGCCAACACCGCTCTTTATCACCTGATGCAGTAACGGGAGGTCGGACATGATCAAGCAAAGCACTCTGAAGCCTGAAAACGCCGCCTTCCGCGAAACCGTGCCGGCCGGCGAATACTTCCTGAAAGTGGTGAAAGCCGGCGAGACGGTCCGGATCCTGGACCTGGAAGGCAACCAGGCCGCCGACACCCTGTTCTACAACGCCCACAACCCCACAGAGCGTTACAGCGCCGTCGACACCATCCGCGCGCAGGGCAACGTCTATCTGACGGCAGGCTCAAAGCTGATGTCCTCAGAAAACAATGTGATGCTGGAAATCACCGCCGACACCTGTGGCCGCCATGACACACTCGGTGGTGCCTGTGCCGCTGAGAGCAACACCACGCGCTACGCCCTCGAGAAAAAGTGCATGCACGCCTGCCGCGACAGCTGGCTGGTGGCCGTCACCGAACACGAAGAGCTGGGCATGAGCAAGCGGGACATCACCCACAACATCAACTTCTTCATGAACGTGCCAGTGACCGCCGACGGTGGCCTGACCTTCGCCGATGGTATTTCCGATGCCGGTAAGTACGTGGAG
>JAWWAT010000215.1:0-6104 GCA_033721635.1 Marinobacter sp.
ACGTGCAGGTGGACGAAAGACTTGTCGAAGAAAGTCGGGTCGCCCTTGAAGCGTCTGAGGTTCGACGACACATAGCTGTAGGCGATCTCGGCGGATTCCTTCATCACATCCCCCAACTGGCCGGTCAGTTTGAAGCCGCGCTGGGAGCTGTGAATCCTCGACGCCTCGATGCTCAGGGTGGCTCCACCCATGGCGGTCCACGCCAGTCCGGTGACGACACCGGTGCCTTTCAACGATTTTTCTTTCTTGAACGAGGGCTGTCCCAGGTAACTCTGCAGATCCGAGACCCCTACCTTCACCGGCTGGTCCGGATTGTCCAGCAGCTTCACGATGCCCTTGCGGAGAATCTTGTGCAGCAGTTTTTCCAGGCTCCGCACCCCGGCTTCGCGGGCATAGCCCTCAATGACCTGTTTGATGGCGGCGTCGGTGATGTTGAACTGCTTTTTCAGCAGGCCGGCCCGCTTCAGCAGCCTGGGCAGCAGGTAGTGTTTGGCGATAGCCAGCTTTTCTTCCGCGATGTAACCGGACAGGCGAATCACGTCCATCCGGTCGAGCAGTGGCCGCGGAATCGTATCGAGCTGGTTGGCGGTACAGATGAACAGAACCTTGGACAGGTCCATGCGCACATCGAGATAGTGGTCCAGGAACTCGCGGTTCTGCTCAGGATCCAGGGTCTCCAGAAGGGCGGATGCTGGATCACCCTGGAAAGACGCACCAATCTTGTCGATTTCATCCAGCATGATCACCGGGTTTGCCACTTTCGAATCTTTCAGCGCCTGGACAAACTTACCGGGCATGGCGCCGATATAGGTGCGGCGGTGGCCCTTGATCTCAGCTTCATCCCGCATGCCACCAACGCTGAAACGGTAGAACTTCCGCCCCAGTGCATCCGCTACGGAATGGCCGATAGACGTCTTGCCGACGCCCGGCGGGCCTACGAGCAGCAGGATTGAGCCGCTGACCTCGCCCTTGAAGGTCCCTTCGGCCAGAAACTCGACGATGCGGTCTTTTACGTCGTCCAGACCGTCGTGATCACGGTCCAGTATCCGGCGGGCCTCGGTCAGGTCAAAGTGGTCTTCCGAGTGCACGCCCCACGGAACCTGGGTCAGCCAGTCCAGGTAATTGCGGGTGACGCCGTATTCCGGCGAGCCCTGTTCCAGCACCTGCAGTTTTTCGACTTCATCCTTGAAACGATCCTGAACGGCCTCGGGCGGATTGAGTTCCGCCATGCGCTGTTCGAATCGTTCCACGTCGGCGGTCTTGTCATCCTTGGCCATGCCCAGCTCGCGCTGAATCACTTTCAGCTGTTCCTTCAGGAAGAACTCCCGCTGGTGCTTCTGGACCTTGGCGTTAACCTCTTCGCTGATTTCCGATTGTAGCCGGGCGACTTCCTGTTCCTTGCGCATCAGCAACAGGACCTTCTCCATCCGGCGGAGAAGGGGAACGGTGTCGAGCACATCCTGCAGTTCGTTGCCCGGAGCGCTGGTCATGGAGGCGCCGAAATCGGCAAGAGGGGAGCTGTCGTCCGGACCGAACCGGGACAGGTACTGTTTTACTTCCTCTCCATACAGCGGGTTGGTGCGCAGCAGTTCCTTGATCGCGCTGATGATGGCCAGGGTGTAGGCCTTTAGCTCGTCTGCGTCCTCTTCCGGTTCTGCCGGGTATTCCACTTCCACGAGATAGGGCGGCTTGCGGCGCAGCCACTGAACAATACGGAAACGCTGAAGGCCCTGGGCGATAAACTGGACCTTGCCACTGTCATTCTGGGCGTGGTGTACGCGAACGGCACAGCCCACGGTTTCCAATTGTTCGCTGGCGGGCGTGCCGTCTTCTGCTTCCTGCTCCTCCACAAAGCAGATTCCCATCACCTTGTGGTCGGTTTCGCCGACCCGTTTCAGGGTTTCCTGCCACGGATTCTGGTTCACAACTATTGGCTGAACCTGCGCGGGGAAAAAAGGCCGGTTGGAAACCGGCAGCACATACATGCGCCGGGGCATCATCTGCTGGGGCAAGGCGAGGCTTTTGCTGTGTTCATCCTTGCCGATGTATTCGGTCACGTCCTCTTCGAATTCCTCAAGTGAATCGTGTTGCGTCTCATCATTCATGCCGCGAGTATCCATCCGGAAAGGTTGTGAATCAGTTCAGAACGGCCGGCTCGATAGCCGCCCCGAAGCGTTGTCTATAAGCTATGTAACGGCAGATACGTTGATTTCAAGGAGTTGGCGCTGGCCAGTTGTTGCTTGATTTTCCCTGAATCGGCCCCATGTCCCCACACAATGCGCAACGTTTCACTCGACTTTTTCAGGTGCCCTGCATGAGCAATTCTCCCTACGTATTTGAAGCCACCATGGAAAACTTCCAGCAGAAGGTCATGGAAGCCTCTGCCAGCACACCCATTCTGGTAGATGTCTGGGCCGAATGGTGCGCTCCCTGCAAGCAGTTGATGCCACTACTGGAAAAGCTTGCCGACGATTACCAGGGCGCGTTCATGCTGGCGAAGGTGAACGCTGATGAGCAGGAGCAGCTCACATCCAGCCTGGGCGTGCGCAGCCTGCCCACAGTCATCCTCGTCAAGAACGGCCAGGCCGTAGATGGCTTCAACGGTGCCCTGCCGGAAAGCGAAATCCGCAAGGTTCTGGACAAGCACGTCGAAGCACCCAAGGAAGATCCGTATGAGAAAGCTCACCGGATCTGGGAAGAAGGGGATGTTGAAGGTGCCTTGGCCATTCTGTCTCAGATGAACCAGGAGGATCCGGAAAACCTGAAGGTCCTGATTGATCTGGCCCAGCTGAAGGCGGAAATGGGCGATCTGGAAACGGCGGAACAGGTGCTGGAAAGCCTGCCGCCGGAAGAGAAAATGCAGCACCAGGCCAAGCAGCTGGCGGCCCGGCTGAAGTTTCTCAAGCAGTCTGCGGAGCTGCCGCCGATCAAGGATCTTGAGATGGCACTGGAACAGGACCCGAAAGATCCGAACGCACTGCACCAGTTGGCGCTTCACCACGTATTACGGGAGAACAACGCCGAGGCCATGGACCTGTTGATCCGGTTGATGCAGGTAGACAGCAAATACAAGGACGAAGTCGCCAAGACCACACTGATCGAGCTGTTCGACAAACTGGGCAACAACAATCCGGACGTACGGACCTATCGGCGCAAGCTCTACACCCTGATGCACTGATCGTTTGGCGTTGATCAAACACAAGGTAGGTCGGGTGGAGCCAAAGGCGAAACCCGACTGGTATTTTCGCAATGCTCAAACTCCCACCCCAGCCTGACAACTGCGAACTCTGTGAACGCCCGGTTGCCAGGCTCACCCGGCACCACCTGATCCCCAAGCACCTGCATCGGAAAAAGCGCTTCCAGAAACTCTTTACCAAGGAAGACCTGATTACCCGAACGCTCTGGGTCTGCAGGCCTTGCCATAATGCCATTCATAAGGCTCGTTCGGAATACGAGCTGGGTTTGTACTTCAATACGCGGGAAAAGCTGCTTGAGCTGCAAGAGCTACGGACGTTTGTTGAGTGGCTCAGAGACAAGCCGGAGGGGTTTGTGCCAAAGACTGTCCGGCAGAAATAGCCCACCTGATCCAATAACGCGTTGATTCAGTACCTACAGCTTCATTCTTTTGGAGGTGGCGTTATGCGTAGTAGAAAAGACGACCGTCGAATTCAGCGATTTCTGGCCTGGAGTGCTCTTATTCTGCTCACTCCCTGGCTCCTCATTGCGGGTTTACTGGCGATGGAAAACGTTCAGGACGGCGCGTTGGATGATGGTGGACTGCAAGCGGTGTTGATTGCAGTCATCGGGCTGGTTTTCGGCGCTTTGGTGTTCTGGGTCATTCCTGGCTGGAAAGCGCGCCGGAGCAATCGCTGAAACGCAGAGCGGCCCCGTTCAAGGGGCCGCTCTATCAGGCTGGGGCTGGCTTTCAGCCGTTACCCTTCTTCATCTCTTCGTATTCATCCTCGAAGAAGAACTTCTCTTCTCCAAAGGCCGGCTCCAACTCATGTAGCCAGGTAGCCGTCTCGCTGTATTTCGCAAAGAACGGGCGCTGTACCCAGTCCGGGTTGCGCCCCTGCAGGAAGCGCAGCACGAATACCTTTTCGCCGTGGATCTCGGTAATGCCCTGAATCTCAACCTTACCGGGGCCGGCGCTCATGGAGGGGCCACGGGCGGTACGGGCCAGGCCGCTGACCTTTTTCATGGCCTCCCGATAGATGTGGAACGCCTCGACAAGAGGTACTTCGAAGTAGTTCTTGGCGCCGGTGTCCCGCTCTACAAACATGTAGTAGGGAATGATGCCCAGCTGTACTTCTTTCTTCCACAGCTTGGCCCAGGCGTCGGCATCGTCGTTGACGTGCTTGATCAGCGGGCCCTGGGCGCGAATCTCGGCACCTGTGGCACGGATGCGGCGGATGGCCTCTTCGGCAATCTCGGTGGTGATTTCCTGCCAGTGGTTGTAGTGAGCCATGATCGCCACGTGTTTGCCGGCGTCCACGAGACGGGCGAACAGGTCGATCAGTTCGTCAGCATCCTTGTCGGTCACAAAGCGGTATGGCCAGAAGGTGAGGGCCTTGGTGCCGATGCGGATGGTCTGGATGTGATCAAACTCCGGCTGCAGCAGCGGTTCCAGGTACTGCACGAGGTTCTTCGTCTTCATGACCATCGGGTCCCCGCCGGTTACCAGCAAATCAGTGACCTCGGTGTGTTCCTGCAGGTAGCCATGAAGCTTCTCTGCTTCGGTGCTGGCCATCTTCAAATCTTTGTCGCCGACAAACTGTGCCCAGCGGAAGCAGAAGGTGCAGTATGAGTGGCAGGTCTGACCCTGGGCCGGGAAAAACAGCACCGTCTCGCGGTATTTGTGCTGAACGCCGTCGAGAACTTCACCGTCCAGCTCCGGCATGTTCATTTCCATCTGGCCGGCCGGGTGCGGGTTCAATTCATCCCGGATTTCCTTGGCGACGGCCTGGATCTCTTTCTTGTCGGCACCTTCCCGGTGCATTTTTGCCATGCGCTCGTAATGCTCGTCTTTCAACATGCCTTTTTGCGGGAAGACAAGTTGATAGATCGGGTCGTTGGGTACCTTGTCCCAGTTGATCAGTTCATTGATCACGTATTCGTTGACCCGGAATGGCAGCACGCTGGCTACCACCTTCATCTCAAACAGCGTCTCTTCAGGGAGATTCTGAATGACTTCGATCTTGTCGAGCTGGCGGTCCGTATAGACCTTAAAACGCCGTTCCTCGAACTCCGTAGTGGGAATCCGGTTCGGAAAGGTGACGATGGAGTTCATAGATCGCCCTCTGTTGATGCCAATGACAGAAAAAGTGGTCCGACCACTTTTTCGGTGGTTAAAAATCAGGCAGGCGAGTATACATAAATCAGGAATTATTTTCAGGTCTAATTAAAAAGTTGCGGTAATTCAGGCAGGTGCCGAAGAAAATATGGCTTAAAATTCAGTAAAAAGCAGCAAATGCTGGGAATAGGTCGCGAATAGCGGCGCGCAGATCATTTAGCGCGGTAATCAATTTCTATTTTGACAAGAATGCTACGACATTGGTCGCAGTCTGGTTGTTTGATGGCCCAAAAACGGTCATTCTTCCGTAAGTAACCGCAAGAAGTCCCTCCGAAACGGATTTCCAATGGGCTTTAATTGATCTTAACAATCAAAATGTAGTAAAAATACTACGTTAGCAGGTGGGTGTAATTCACGCTCTTTGCCCTTGCTTTGTTCGTCTTTGGAGCCAAAAGCTCGTAATCCGGGGATGATCGGGCAGGAAAAGTGTGAGAGCTGTTCTATGCTTTGTACAGGTTCTGTGCAGTTGACGCCGGTGCACCCGTCAGACGTGGCCAGAGGTTTCTTGAAATACCCACAAAAAAACACTGCATTCCATCGCAGCTTATCGACACCGCAACGCGCCCGGCTGCTGATCGTGGCGGCGCTGCACTTTTTGATGCCAAGGGGAGGGTTTGATGTACCAGGACGATGATCCCATTGAAACCAGTGAATGGCTGGATGCGCTGGAATCTCTGATCGAGAACGAAGGCGTAGACCGGGCCAAATACATTCTAGAGAGGCTCTCCGAGCGGGCGAGCCGCGATGGAAC
>JAWWAT010000216.1:0-6099 GCA_033721635.1 Marinobacter sp.
CCCTAGATGAATGACTGTCCAAGACAGAACCCGGCTTATCGGCGAGCTCGTTTTTTCCCTTCGTGTGACGTCTGTCATTCTCAACAGGCGTTCTTTATAGCCAAAAAATCTTAAACCTCACTTGCAGTCTTCAGACTTTTTTGCAGGTATTTGATTTTACTTCTTTTCTTTTCCGTAATCTCACGATTTCATCGAATCCAGCCCTGTAACCTCTTGTCGTTAAAGGAAGTTTTCCAAGAGTGGCGCTGTTTGCGGCGCTTGCATTGTGTATTGCGTGTTTCTATAGTGTGCAGAAGTGGGAAAAAGTGGATTCTAGTGGTTTTTTGTGGATATCAGGCACCCAGAGACAGCGTAAATGAGTAATTTTCTCGGCAGTCATGCCATCAATATGGATGCGAAGGGTCGCCTGGCGATCCCCGCCAAGGTGCGCGAAGAGCTCGCGCAGGCCTGTGGTGGGCGCATTGTATTGACGGCAAACGCTGACGAGGAGCGGTGTCTGCTGGTCTATCCGGAGCCCGAGTGGGAAGTTTTACGGCCCAAAATCGAAGCGCTTCCCAATATGAATAAGGCGGCCCGGCGGCTCCAGCGTCTGATTTTGGGTAATGCTGCCCCCATGGAGCTGGATTCGGCCGGGCGCATTCTGATTCCGCCAACGCTCAGAAGCTATGCCCATCTGGAGAAAAAGCTGATGCTCATCGGGCAAGGCAAGAAGTTTGAGCTCTGGAGTGAGGAGCGCTGGTTTGCCTGGCTGGACGAATCCTCTGATGACGAAGACATGCCGCCCGAGATGGAGGCGCTGTCCTTATGACCACCGATCGCAGTCAGGAGGCCGGGGCAGCGTACTCGCATCGCTCGGTGCTCCTGGATTCGGCGGTCGACTATCTGGTCAACGACCCCGACGGTTATTACGTAGATGGCACCTTTGGACGGGGTGGTCACAGTCGCCTGATTCTCGGCCGCCTCGGCCCGTCGGCGCGGTTGCTGGGTATCGACAAGGATCCCGAGGCAATCCGCGCGGCCAAGGAATTGGAAGCTCAGGATAACCGTTTCCACAGTTTCCACGGTTCTTTCGCGGAACTGGGTGCTGCGGTGGCCAGTCAGGGTTGGCAGTCAGTCAATGGTGTGTTGCTGGATCTCGGCGTGTCCTCGCCGCAGCTTGATGATGCCTCCCGTGGATTCAGCTTCATGCGTGATGGCCCGCTGGACATGCGCATGAATACCGAGCAGTCGCCCAGTGCGGCCGAATGGCTTGCAACAGCGGAAGAGTCGGACATCGCAAACGTGATTTTCCGCTACGGCGAGGAGAAGTTCTCGCGTCGTATTGCCCGGCTGCTGGTCGAGCGTCGGCAGGAATCGCCTGTCGAGACCACTCGCCAGCTGGCAGAGTTGGTCAGCGAAGCTGTCCCGAAAAAGGAAAAGCACAAGCATCCGGCCACTCGGACCTTCCAGGCAATCCGGATCTTTATCAACCGGGAGCTGGAGGATCTTGAAACGGGTCTGCAGTCTGCTGTTGATCACCTTGCCCCGGGAGGGCGCCTGGTGGTCATCAGTTTTCATTCGCTGGAAGACCGGTTGGTCAAGCGGTTCATGAGGGATCTGGCGCGCGGGCCACAAATGCCCAAAGGCGTTCCCGTAACCGCGGAACAGGAAGCCTCGGACTTCCGGCTGGTTGGCAAGGCCAGCAAGGCCGGCGCCGAAGAGGTAAGTGACAACGTACGTGCCCGCAGTGCAGTCATGCGGGTGCTGGAACGCACAAATATCAGGAAAGACTCGCAGGGGAGCGCGTAACCATGGGCGCGGTAGCCATTGAAGAGCCGGTAAAGACGGCGAAGCTCAACAAGCAAAAGGTCCGGGACGGTGTTGCAACCGCAGTCCGGATTTCCCGGCAGGTGTTCGCCGCGACGAGGCAAGGCAAAGTGCTGGTCTCACTCGGGCTGGTTGCCGTGTTGCTGGCCTCCTCTATTGGCGTGGTGGTCAGTGCCCACGAGAATCGGGAGCTTTTCAATACACTGTCGCAGCTTCAGTCCGAGCGCGACCGTTATCAGAGCGAATGGAGCCAGCTTCTGCTCGAGCAAAGCGCGTTAAGCGCCCATGGCCGGGTCGAAAAGCTGGCGGCTGATCGTTTTGGCATGGTGGTGCCCGGGCGTCAGGATATTGTGCTGGTGCCGCTGATGTCGCCGGTTTCAGACCGATAATCAACGAAAACAACAACGATTCAGGGTGATCGACGTGTCCGATCAGGGAAAGAAGACAACATGGCGGCAGCATCTGGCGTCCGGGCTGGCAGCCTGGCGTTTTGGCTCCGTCGTGGGCGTCTTTCTTCTGGTTGTGGGGGTGCTTGGCTGGCGCCTGGTCGACCTTCACGTCGTGGATAATGATTTCCTGCGCAAGCAGGGGGATGTCCGAACCATCCGGGTTGAGAGCATTGATGCCCATCGCGGCGTGGTTACCGATCGCTATGACGAGCCGCTGGCAGTCAGTACTCCCGTGCAAACCATCTGGGCGAATCCGTCTGAAGCCGATCCCTCCGAGGCGCGCCTCACGAACCTTGCGCGGCTTCTCGATCTCAATGAAGCAACCCTCCGCCAACGTCTTGAGGAATACTCCGGTAGGGAATTCATTTACCTGCGTCGCAAGGTGCAGCCGGATCTGGCCAGAAAGGTTCTCGAATTGGAGATTGACGGGATATACACCCGTCAGGAGTACCGTCGCTATTACCCTGCGGGCGAAGTGACCGCTCACGTTGTGGGCTTCACCGACATCGACGAGCGCGGGCAGGAAGGGATCGAACTCGCCTACAACCAGTGGCTGTCCGGTGAAACCGGCCGCAAACGTGTGCTCAAGGATAATCGGGGGAGAATCATCAAGGATCTGACCCTGATTCGCGATGCCAGCCCCGGCCAGAATCTCGCCCTCAGCATCGACCTGCGCCTCCAGTACCTGGCCTACCGGGAACTCAAGGCTGTCGTGGCGGCTCATAATGCCAGAGGGGGTACGCTGGTCATGCTCGACGTGGATACCGGTGAGGTCCTGGCGATGGTCAACCAGGGGTCCTATAACCCCAATGACCGCAGCCAGCTCGCTGCGGAAAATCTTCGAAACAAGGCGATCACCGACCTGTTCGAGCCCGGCTCAACCATGAAGCCGATCACCATGGCGGCTGCTTTGGAATCCGGCAGCTATTCGGTCAACAGCACTATCGATACCAACCCGGGTTTCCGGCGTTTCGGTCGTTTTACCATCCGGGATCATCGCAACTATGGCGTGATGGATATGGCTGAGATCATTGTCAAATCCAGCAACGTCGGAATCAGCCGGATTGCCACCGACCTTGGGGGTGATGTGATCCGCGATCTGTACGCCCGCCTCGGGCTCGGTCAGCCAACCGGTATTGGCTTCCCGGGCGAAGCGGTAGGAGTGTTGCCATCGCCGCCCAAGTGGCGCCCGGTGGAAGAGGCAACGCTCTCTTACGGTTATGGTATGAGCGTGAACGCTCTTCAGCTGGCCCAAGCCTATATGGTGATTGCCAATGGTGGTGTGCGCTATCCACTGAGTCTGGTCCGGCAGGATGAAAAACCGGAGGGGCAGCGGGTGCTGTCCGAGCAGGTTACCTATCAGGTCCGGGCTATGCTCCGGGATGCTGTTTCACGGGGTACCGGCAAAAGGGCCCAGCCGGGATTCTACTCGGCCGGGGGAAAGACCGGAACGGTTCACCTTGTGGGTGCCCAGGGTTATGAGGACAGCCAGTATAAGGCGATTTTTGCCGGTATGGCGCCCATTGATAACCCGAGACTGGTTACGGTTGTGGCCGTTGATGCGCCGCAGTCCGGAGAATATTACGGTGGTGAAGTGGCTGCGCCGGTGTTCTCACGGGTGATGAGTGACGCACTTCGACTGTTGAATGTGAAGCCTGAACTGGAAGTAGGCGAGGCCGAACTGGCCTCTTCTGCATCCGGAGAGCGAGGGTAGGCCTATGTGCATCACATCTCTCAGCACGTTATTGCAAGGTATTGTGGCGGTTCCGTCGGTGTTCGACGTCACCATTCACGGTCTGAAAACCGACAGTCGGGAGGTCGCCTCCGGCGATGCGTTTATAGCCCTGGCGGGTACCCGAACGCCCGCTGATTTCTACGTTGACAAGGCGATCACGGCTGGCGCGACGGTGGTTCTCCTGGAAACTGAACGGGCCGGTGAGTGCGGCGAGCGACACGGCGCCCTGGTCGTGCCGGTACCAGGCCTTCGAAGCCTTGTGGGGCGAATCGCGGACCGGTTCTTCGAACACCCTTCGCAACGGCTTCGCCTGATTGGTGTGACCGGGACCAATGGCAAGACGTCGGTCTGCCAGTATGTGGCGCAGCTGCTGAAAGAAACGGGGACCCCCTGCGGCATCCTCGGCACTTTGGGATACGGCATGCCCGGTTCGCTTCAACCAGCAACTCACACCACGCCGGATGCGGTTCAGGTTAACCGGGTCCTGTCCCGGATCGTGAAGCAGGAAGGTCGGGCGGCCGTGATGGAGGTGTCCTCCCACGCTCTGGATCAGGGACGGGTGGACAACATCTCCATGACCGGAGCCGTGTTTACCAATCTGACCCGGGATCATCTGGACTATCACGGCTCCATGGAAGCCTACGGCGCAGCCAAGGCACTGCTGTTCCAGCGCGAGGAGTTGCACTTTTCGGTTATTAATTTTGACGACCCTTTTGGCCGGCAACTCTACGAGCAGCTGGAGGGCAAATGTGATCGCGTGCGCTACAGCCTTCACGAAGCTCAGACCGAGCTCTGGTTGCGGGAGTTCCGGCCAACCGACGACGGCTTTGAAGCTGAAGTGGATGGAGAATGGGGCCGGTTCGTTATCGCGGTTCCCCTGATGGGCAGCTTCAACGCGAGTAATGTCCTGGCGGCGATGGCGACAGTCCTCACGCTCGGCGTGCCGGTGGAGCGCGTGCAGAAGGCCGCTGGCCGACTCACGCCGCCCCCCGGCAGGCTCGAAAGGTTCGATGGTGCCAATGGCGCCAGGGTGGTGGTTGATTACGCCCACACTGCCGATGCCCTGGCCAATGCCCTGGCAGCACTGCGACCTCATGTGGACGGCGAACTGATTTGTGTTTTCGGTTGCGGCGGTGACCGTGATGCCGGCAAGCGCCCGGACATGGCCCGGGAAGCCGAGAAGCTGGCGGACCGTGTAGTGGTAACGGACGACAATCCCCGTAGTGAAGATCCTGAAGCAATTGCGCGGGATATCCTTGCCGGATTCTCGGATTCAGCAAAGGTGACGGTCATTCATGACCGGGCCGAGGCCATCCAGTCGGCGATCCGTTCGGCCACCCCGAACGACCTGGTATTGATCGCCGGAAAAGGGCACGAGGCCTACCAGGAAATCGCCGGCCAGAAATACCCGTTCAGCGATGCCGAACAGGTACGCCACATCTTGAAACTCAATGGAGGTGTGGCATGATGCGCGCCTTTTCGCTGGCGGAGGCCAGGAGCTGGCTGGGTGCCGAATGCCAGTCGGGCGATCTTGCGTCAGTGAGTTTTACAGGGGTTTCCACTGATACCCGGACCCTGGAGCAGGGGCAGCTTTTTGTAGCCCTGCGAGGCGAGAATTTTGATGGCCACCGGTTCCTGCAACAGGCGTTGGCCAAGGGTGCAGTCGGCCTGGTGGTGGATACGCCGGACAGCAATGTTGACCTGCCCCAGCTGGTGGTAGGTGACACCTTGGAGGCCCTGGCCCAGCTCGCGGCGGGCAACCGTGCAGAAAGTGGAGCCGGCGTTCTTGCGATTACTGGAAGCAGTGGCAAGACGACGGTCAAGGAGATGTGCGCGGCCATTCTCTCCCAGATGGGTAAGACGCTGTCGACAAAAGGCAACCTGAATAATCACATCGGTGTTCCGCTAACGCTGTTTGGTCTTTCGCCAGAGCATCGGTATGGCGTGATCGAGCTGGGTGCCAGCGGACTGGGTGAAATCGCCCATACGGTTACCCTGGCGAAGCCCCGTGTTGCCATCCTCACAAATGCTGGCGAGGCCCATCTGGAAGGGTTTGGCAGCTACGAAAATATTGTCCTGGCCAAGGGTGAAATTATTGATGGCGTGGCG
>JAWWAT010000217.1:0-6093 GCA_033721635.1 Marinobacter sp.
CCCTGGTATGTCGCGGAGAAAGATCTCAGCCGCAATGTCCTGGTTGCGGTTCAGGGCAAACATCATCCTCTGCTTTTTTCCCAGGGCCTGGTCTCCGGCCCGATCGATTGGGTGGCAGGCGATGCACCTGCCGCTACTTTCCGCTGCAAGGCCAAGACCCGTTATCGTCAGCCGGACCAAGACTGTCAGGTGATGGTGGTCGAGGGCGGTGTCCGGGTAGATTTTGACGACGCACAGCGCGCAGTCACTCCCGGGCAATCTGTCGTTTTCTACGACGGCGATGTCTGTCTGGGCGGCGGCGTGATTGAAGAGACCTGGCGAGACGGGGAACCCTTGCCCGCCCGCCTGACAGGAACCCGGCCCCAGGAAGAAACCGCATGAGTCGCTCTCTGAAGGATCAGACCCTGGCCCTGGCAGGGGTGTTTCAGGCCGCCAACCTGGTGCAGCAGATTGCCCACAATGGCCAGTGCAACGAAGCCAGCCTTGAAACCTCCATCCGCTCGCTGTTTGCCACCAATCCGGAGAACACCCTTGACGTCTATGGCGGCGAACTGCGGGATATCCGCGAAGGCCTTGTCACCCTGTCCTCGGTCCTCAGCCAGCAATCCCGGCAGCAGGACATCGAAGTACTGCGCTATGCCCTTAACCTGATCCAGCTCGAATCCAAACTGAATCGCCGCTCCGACATGCTGGATGTCATTGGCAGCCGTATCGATCAGGCCAGGCATACCGCCAGCCACTTCGGGTATACCCATCCCAACCTGATCAGTAATCTGGCATCGGTCTATGCCGACACCATCAGCACCTTTCGACTGCGAATCCAGGTCAGCGGCAACCCTTCCGTGCTTCAGCGGGAAGAGAATGCTGCAAAAGTACGTGCACTGCTGCTTTCGGGCATTCGTTCCGCCGTGCTCTGGCGCCAGACTGGCGGGCGCCGCTGGCAGCTGATCTTTGCCCGTAAAAAGGTCATCCGGCTTGCGGGCGAGCTGGCCGAGGAAGCCAATCGCTCCCTGTACCACTGACGGCGCTGATTCAGTGCCTCCGGTGGTGTATGATATGCACCCCTTATTTTCTTTTGATCCGAATCTTTGATGACTTGAGAGGTTTTCGATGGAACTCACCGCCCTGACCGCCATTTCCCCGGTCGATGGACGCTATGGCAGCAAGGTCAGCGTCTTCCGTGAAATTTTCAGTGAATATGGCCTGATCAGGAACCGGGTAACCGTCGAGATCCGCTGGTTGCAGAAGTTGGCTGCTCATCCGGGAGTCCCTGAGGTCCCCTCGTTTTCCGCCGAGGCGAACAGTGTTCTGGACCGCCTGGTCAATGAGTTCAGCCTTGAAGACGCCGAACGAATCAAGGAAATCGAACGCACCACCAATCACGACGTAAAAGCCGTCGAGTATTTCATCAAAGAGAAGATTGACAGCGTTCCGGAACTGCACGCCGTCACGGAATTCGTTCACTTTGCCTGCACCTCCGAAGACATCAACAACCTGTCCCATGCCCTGATGCTGCGGGAAGGCCTGGACCACGGCCTGCTGCCGGCCATGGACCGTGTGGTCGACAAGCTGGCGCAGCTGGCTCATGACCACGCCCAACAGCCGATGCTGTCGCGCACCCACGGCCAGACCGCCTCACCCACTACCGTGGGCAAAGAGCTGGCGAACGTGGTCCATCGTCTGCGCCGCCAGGTAAAACAGATCCGTGACACCGAGCTGTTGGGCAAGATCAACGGCGCCGTGGGGAACTACAACGCTCACCTGTCGGCCTACCCGGAAATCGACTGGGCCCTGAATGCCCGGGAATTCATCGAGAGCCTCGGCCTCGACTGGAATCCGTACACTACCCAGATCGAACCCCATGATTACATTGCCGAACTTTATGATGCCGTCGCCCGATTCAACACAATCCTGATCGATCTGGATCGTGACATCTGGGGCTATATCTCCCTGGGCTACTTCAAACAGAAAACGGTGGAAGGCGAAGTGGGCTCCTCAACCATGCCCCACAAGGTCAACCCCATCGATTTCGAGAACTCCGAGGGCAACCTGGGCATCGCCAACGCGCTGTTCAGCCACCTCTCCGCCAAGCTGCCCATTTCACGCTGGCAGCGGGATCTGACCGACTCCACCGTACTGCGCAATCTGGGCGTTGGCTTTGCCCACAGCCTGATTGCCTACGAAGCCACATTGAAGGGCCTCGGCAAACTGGAAATCAACCCGGCTCGCCTGGATGAGGACCTGGACCATGCCTGGGAAGTGCTTGCCGAGCCGATTCAGACGGTGATGCGCCGTTACAACATTGAAAAACCCTATGAAAAGCTCAAGGCTTTGACCCGCGGCAAGGCAATGACCCCGGAAGTGATCAAGAATTTCGTGGAGAGCCTCGATATTCCGGAACAGGCCAAGGCCGAGCTGATGGCTCTGACTCCGGGCCGGTATATCGGCAACGCCGTTGATCAGGCACAAAACATCTGAAACCGGGAGCAACACCCATGGACATGCTTGGCGGACTGACACCCTCTGAATTTCTGCGGGACTACTGGCAGAAAAAGCCGCTGGTCATCCGTCAGGCGTTTCCCGACTTCCAGTGCCCGGTCAGCGCCGATGAACTGGCTGGCCTCGCCTGCGAAGAAGGCGTTGAGTCCCGGATAGTCATCGAAAATGACGATGGCAAACCCTGGCAACTCCACAATGGCCCGTTTTCGCCGGAGCGGTTCAGCTCACTCCCGGAACAGGACTGGACACTACTGGTTCAGGGTCTTGACCACTGGGTGCCTGATATTGCCGATCTACTGGAGCATTTCCGTTTCATTCCCAACTGGCGCCTGGATGACATCATGGCCAGCTTTGCCCCGAAAGGCGGCAGTGTTGGGCCTCATTATGACCAGTACGATGTATTCCTGCTCCAGGCCCAGGGTCACCGCCGGTGGACCTTCGGAGGCCACTGCGACCACACCTCGCCCCGGGTCGAAGGCACCCCGCTCCGCATTCTGAGCAGTTGGGATGGCGAGGAAACCGTTACCCTGGCACCCGGCGACATGTTGTATCTGCCCCCGGGCATCGGGCACCACGGAGTTGCGGAAGATGACTGCATCACCCTGTCGGTGGGTTTCCGGGCGCCGACTGTCGACGACATTCTTACCGGATTTACCGACTTCCTTTGCAGTCAGTCAGACGCAGGGGACCACCTGAATGATCCAGACCTGAAGGTCCAGAACAATCCCGGCACGATCCAGCCCGATGTGGTTGATCGCCTGGAGAGTGTGATCCGGGAAAAGCTTGGGGACCGCCGGCAACTGGCACTCTGGTTTGGCCAGTTCTCGACCGCGCCCAAGAGCATGGACATTGTTGTTCCCGCCGACGAGCCTGCGTCCAATGAGGACGTTGCCGAAGCGATTCACGCAGGGGAGCAGTTACGCTGGAACGAAGGCTCCCGTTTCGCCTACTACGACTTTCCCAGTGAAACCGCCCTGTTTGTCGATGGCGAGCAGTTCCTGCTCAAGGGCGACGCCCGTCCTCTCGCTCCGCTACTGTGCTCTGCGGCTCGGGTGGATATGACTGCCCTGGCCGGATTTGCTGAAGATGAAGCATTGCTGGGGCTCCTGACCACGCTCTACAATCAGGGTTCTGTTTACTTCGACTAGGTATTATGAGCATTCGGTTTCGCAAATACAGCTGGCAGCTGGCTCCGGGATCTATCCGCGATATTCGCCAGCAGGTGTTCATTGAGGAACAGAGAGTCCCGCCGGAACTGGAATGGGATGAGACCGACGAAATTGCCGACCATTACCTCGCAGTGCTTCCGGACAACACCCCCGCAGGCGTCGCCCGCCTGTTTTCAACCCTGGAAGAAACCGGCCATATTGGCCGCATGGCGATACTGCCCCAGTATCGTGGACAGGGCATCGGCGAAGCACTGCTAAGGCACCTGATTGCGGAATCCGCCGACCGGTTTTCCGAGCTCAGGCTGTCTGCCCAGGAGCATGCTATCCCCTTCTACCAGCGCTCAGGCTTCCATGTCTGTTCGGGCGTTTATGACGACGCCGGCATTCCCCACTTTGACATGCGCTGCCTGGCACCGGAGCTTGCCGCCGAAAGCCGTGGAGGCAACGGCCAGCCCATGATACTGGGCAGCGATACAGGATCCTGGCTGTTTGACACCGAGGCCAGACTTCTGGGCCTGATGGATTCGGTGGTTGGCCAGGCCGGCCAGCGTATCTGGCTGTATGATCGCCTGCTCGAACATGACCTGTATGACCGGCACAGATTCCGGGAGCTGATTTCTGCCCTTGCCCGCCGGCACCGGCTCAGTGAAGTCAGGCTGTTGATCCATGACGATAAGCCTCTGGTGAAACGGCGTCATGCGCTGGTCGAGCTGATGCGCAGGCTTCCGAGCCGCATGGAGCTTCGGCTGGTAAATGACGACTATCCGGTTGAGGACCAGCCCTTCATCCTCGCGGATCGTGAAGGTGTGGTTTACAGGCACGACTTCTACAAGCCGGAGGGCTTTGCCAAGTTCTCGGACGGCGGCCGGGTAAAGCTCCTGTCCGAAAACTTCCAGCGCATGTGGGACGCGGCGCGCCCTTCGCTGGAACTTCGGGAACTACCGCTCTGAGTGATGGGCCTGGGGCGCATCCGGCGCTTCGAATCTGGCGCCGAACGGAGCAAACTCGGCATCCACCTCCGTAGCCACTTCGGCAATCAGTTTGCGCAACCATTGGTGATCCGCATTGTGCTGCAGCAGCGGACTCCAGGCCATTTTGAGTTCAAACGGCGGGATCTCGAACGGCGGTACCTTCACCACCAGGTTGGGATTGTCTTTCTGAAGCCAGGCGGCCCGGGATGGCAGCGTTGCAATGAGATCGTGCTGCTCGGCCAGCAGCATCGCCACCTGGTAGTGCCGGGTAAATACCGAAATCTGCCGTTTGCGGCCCATTCTCGATAACGCCTCGTCTACCCAGCCCAGACGCTGTACATCCTTGGGGTTCACACCCACCCCAACGCCAAACCCGGTCTTGCTGACCCAGATATGACTGGCGTCGAGGTAGGTATCGAGGGTGAAGGGCTCTCTCAATACCGGATTCCGGGCGTTCATCAGGCAGGCAAAGTACTCGGTCCAGAGGGTCTTCTGGTGAAAAGACTGGGGAATCTTGTCGAACCGGTTGATGGCCATATCAAGCCGCCCCTGCTCCACATCCAGAAAGCTGACATCACTGGGAGTGAGCACGTCCAGGGTGACGTGGGGCGCTTCCTGGCGGATCCGTCTCAGAACCCGGGGCATCAGGCAGGATTCGGCATAATCACTGGCCATGATCCGGAACACACGCTGGCTTTCCAGAGCCGAAAACGGTGTCTTATCCTGCACGGCCTGTTCAATATCCGAAAGGATTCCCCGCACCAGCGGTTGTAATTCACGCGCGCGCTCCGTGGCCGTCATACCCTCACTGGTTCGCACCAGGAGCGGATCACTGAATAGGTCCCGCAACCGCTTCAGACCATTGCTCATGGCAGGCTGGGTAATCCCCAGATGGTTGGCGGCCTTGGTAACATTCCGCTCGCGCAACAACACATCCAGGTAGACAAGCAGATTCAGATCAACACGGGAAATATCCACAAAAACTCCGGAACACCAGTAAAACGGGAAAGGCCAGACTCATTCACAAAAACAATATACATGATTCAAAAAATTCACGTAATCAATCTGAAACACGAACTTTCACATTTGAAAACGGATCTGGAGGCGTATTTCTGCTAGTCTTTCGGATACTTGCTGAATAATATCGGTGTTTTGAGGCCGGTTTGTACACCCGCCATCATTTGATCCTGAAGCCGGAGTCGTTACTGACAAAATGGATACCACTACGATCGTCCTTCTGCTGGCGGCCCTCGTTACCGTCTCGAGTGTCATTATTGTGCTCAGCCAGATGCGCGAGCGCGCCCGTATTGAACGGGCACGCAAGATTACGGCCCAGGAAGACGCCTATAACAGAGCCAATCGTCTGCTGACCGAAATTCCCGGCCAATATCTGACGGCCGATCTGAAACTGCTCTTGATCAAACGCATGGAAGAAGCCTGTACGGAGCTTGCCG
>JAWWAT010000218.1:0-6072 GCA_033721635.1 Marinobacter sp.
AGCGCTCCACGGAAAATGAACGGGAAGCCCAGAACGTTGTTAACCTGGTTCGGATAATCAGAGCGGCCGGTCGCCATGATCAGATCATCACGGGTTGCCAGGGCAACTTCCGGGCTGATTTCCGGGTCGGGGTTGGAGCAGGCAAATACGATAGGCTTCGGAGCCATTTTCTTGAGCTGGTCTGCGGTCAGCAGATCCGGACCAGACAGGCCCAGAAATACATCAGCGCCTTCAATCGCGTCATCCAGAGTGCGCTTGTCAGTATCGTTGGCGAACATCGCCTTGTACTGGTTCAGATCATCACGACCAGAGTGGATCACACCCTTGCGGTCGAGCATGAAGATGTTTTCAGAGCGAATACCGCAGCTGATCAGAATCTTCATGCAGGCAATCGCGGCGGCACCGGCACCCAGGCACACCACCTTCGCCTCTTCAATCTTTTTACCCTGCAGCTCAAGGGCATTGATCATGCCGGCTGCAGTTACGATAGCAGTACCATGCTGGTCATCGTGGAAGATCGGCACGTTGCACTTCTCGATAAGAGCACGCTCAATCTCAAAGCACTCGGGCGCCTTGATGTCTTCCAGGTTAATACCACCGAAAGTGTCTGCAATACGCTCAACTGTTTCAATAAACGCCTGTGGGCTTTCGGAATTGACTTCAATATCGAAGACATCAATTCCGGCAAAGCGCTTGAACAGTACGCCCTTGCCTTCCATAACCGGCTTGCTTGCCAGCGGACCCAGGTTACCCAGACCAAGAATCGCGGAACCGTCAGAGATTACAGCCACCAGGTTGCCCTTGGCGGTGTATTTGTATGCGTTCTCCGGGTCCTTTGCGATCTCGCGGACCGGTTCGGCAACCCCGGGGCTATACGCCAGGGAAAGGTCGCGGGAAGTCTTGGTTGGCTTGGTGATTTCAACACTCAGCTTACCAGGCCGCGGCTTGGCGTGATATTCAAGGGCTGCTTCTTTCAGATCTTGAGACATTGCCACTGTTCCGTTTGTCACGTTTAAAGGTAATGAACCGCCTGAGCCGGGGAGCCTCAGTTCAACTCCGAACCAGGGCGCCCTACTCAGCGGAGCGCGCCATTATGGCCCGCCAGACCCGAAACGACAAGTGGCCCATGAACATTTTGTGAACAGTCAATAGTGCTAATTGCGTATGTACCTTTTTGATACATACTAATGAGCGGGCACAAAAAAAGCGCCCAAAGGCGCTTTTTTACATCCAGTGCAATCAGTCTTTCTTGCCGCCGATACGGCCACCGAAACGCTTCTGGAAACGGTCGATACGACCACCGGTATCCATAACTTTCTGCTTGCCTGTATAGAACGGGTGGCACTGGGAACATACGTCCAGCTGCAGATCATGGGTGTAGGTAGAGCGAGTCTTGAACGTGTTACCGCAGGAACAGGTGGCGGTAATCTCTTCGTACTTGGGGTGGATACCTTCTTTCATGGTGAACCTCGTTAGGTCATGCCGCTACCTGATCGCGGGGCATCTTGATTACCCAGGCGCCAGGCACCGCACGTTTGAATCAATTGAGAAGACGGGGCACAATCATGCCCAGCCGGAAACAGACCGCGAATCTTACTTGCAATTAGTGCTGCAGGCAAGCACCACCCTGACTTCCGGACCCGCCCATTACGGATTTCTCGGCAGGCCGCCGACTGAAACAGGATAAGGAAAAACCGTGACACCCGTCATCCAGTGGAGCATTCAGTGCCATTGATTGCACGCATCGCCCTTAATCGTCCTCTGCGTCGACTCTTTGATTACATTATTCCAGAAGACCTTGAGTTGACGCCGGGTCAAAGAGTGCAAATTCCCTTCGGCCGGCAGCAGGCAATGGGGCTCGTTGTAGAGGTGGGCGTTGAACCGCCGCCTGGCATAAAGCTCAAGCCCCTGTCCTCGGCTATGGAGGACTGGCCGGCATTACCGCAGGAAACGTTCAAACTTCTCAGCTGGGCGAGCGACTATTATCAACACCCCTTGGGCGAATGCCTGTTCACCGCCCTGCCCCCAGCCCTCAGACGAGGGCGAATCGCCGAAGAGAAAACGGAGCAGTGGTGGCATATACGCGACAACGCTGCGACCTTCCCTGCGAACGCCTATAAACAGAAGGCGCTTTTCGATTGGCTGCGCCAGCACCGCAGGGGTGCCCCGACAAAGGATATTCTGCAGGCCGGTTTCGCCCGGGCACAGCTCAATGCACTGCGCGAGAAGCAGCTGATTGAGGCCGTTTCCCCGCCCCAGTCGAATTCAATCGATGAGGCCCCTGAGCTTGATGCTCGGAGACCGGAATTGTCCATGGCCCAGGCCTTAGCTGCAGAAGAGCTGGCTGTTCCAGCCCGAGGTTTTAGCGCCTCTCTCTTATACGGCATCACCGGCAGCGGAAAAACCGAGATCTACCTGCACTATTTGAAGGAACACCTCAACGCCCGGGATCAGGCCCTGGTGCTGGTTCCGGAGATCAATCTTACCCCACAAACGGTTGCCCGATTCCAACATTACTTCGGCAGCCGGATTGTAGTATGGCACTCAGCCCTCAACGACGGTGAGCGCCTGGCAACCTGGCTGAAAGTCCGCAACGGTAAGCCGGTTATCCTGGTAGGCACCCGATCGGCGGTTTTGCTGCCCTTCACTAATCTGCGCACCATCATTGTCGATGAGGAACATGACAGTTCGTACAAACAGGGTGAAGGCTTTCGTTATTCCGGTCGCGACCTGGCAGTCTATCGAGCCCACCTGAACAACTGCCCCGTCATCCTCGGATCGGCGACTCCGTCACTGGAATCCGTGCATAACGCGGAGCAGGCCAAATATCATCTGGTGAGGCTTGAAGAACGGGCCGGCAATGCGGCGCCACCGGTTATCAGTCTGCTGGATATCCGAAGTCGCCCACTGGAAGGCGGCTTGTCACGGCCCGCCCTGAATGCCATCGAGCAAACCCTGGCCAGAGGCGAGCAAGCACTGGTCTTCGTCAATCGACGTGGATTTGCCCCGGTCATGATGTGCTTCGACTGCGGACACATGGTTGAGTGTCCGCGATGCGACACTCGTCTGACCTATCATCGCCGGGATCGGGCAATGCGATGCCATCATTGCGACTACCAAACGGCGGCCACCGAGCATTGCCCGAAATGCCACAGCGATGCCTTCAAGCCTGTTGGCCAGGGTACCGAGAGAACCGAAGACATTCTCACCAACGCTTTCCCGGACACACCCGTGGTGCGTGTGGATCGCGACAGCACACAGCGCAAGGGCAGCATCCAGGGCATTCTGAACCAGGTAAACACTGGCAAACCATGCGTACTTGTGGGCACCCAGATGCTGGCGAAGGGGCATGACTTCCCGAACGTCACGCTCGTTGTGGTGGTGAACGCCGACGGCGGGCTGTTCAGCGTGGATTTCCGAGCCCCCGAACAACTTATACAGACCCTTCTGCAAGTCAGCGGCCGCGCTGGCCGCGGCACAAAACCCGGCAAAGTCCTGGTTCAAACCTGCCATAGCGACCACCCGTTACTGAAGACGCTTTGCGAGGGACAGTATCTCGACATCGCCGATCAACTCCTGAAAGAGCGGGAAGAGGGTCAGTTTCCGCCTTTCCGGGCAATGGCTATCTTCAGGGCAGAAGCCGATACCATGGAAAAGAGCCTGCAGGTACTGGATACGATAAAGCCCCTTACCAATACCACGGGTATCGAAACTTGGGGCCCACTGCCCGCCATGATTGCCAGGCGTGCCGACAGGCACCGGGCGCAACTTATTCTCAACGCCCGCAATCGGAAAAAGCTGAACCGGTTGCTGAGCGGAATCTGCCAGGAACTGGACCAGGGAAAGCTCCCCGCCGGGGTTAAATGGATGATTGATGTTGATCCGCAGGAAACCGGCTAATTTGCGACGTAACCCACCACCATTTCACAGTTTTTTACACAAAAACGGGTTCTCTTAATTTGCATTTGCATGCCCTGTGCTAATATCCAAACGGCCTATTAAATAATTTTTAGTTGCGGAAATCATATATGCGGTTCTCGTGCAGGGAACCTGCTTTATGGAAAGCTTCAACACCAAATGGAAAACATGGAGATTGGAAATGTCAGGGAAATTCCTTGCACGAACAACAGCGTTATCTTTAGCCCTTTTACTTGCCGCGTGCGGTGGGGACGATAGCTCTTCACCTCTGGCCTCTGGCGGGTCAAATGACGGCGCCGACGACAGCATCAGCGACGGTGGCAGCGGCAGCGACAGCGGTACTCCGCCACAGGCGGAGCCTGTTCTCGCACTGGGAACGGGGAGTGATGACGCATTTCAAGGGGGCCAAATAAGCCTGACAGCTACTGAGCTTTCTTCCGGAGGAACAACCCGACTTGAGTTCAACGTAGTTGACAGCAATAACGAAAACACCCTCTACACCGGAGAAGAAACAACTATTACGCTGTCCTCTCAATGCGAAACAGCAGCTTTGGACAGTCCGCTTACAACAACATCTGGCAAAGTGAGCACTTCGTACACTGCGGGCTGCTCAGGAGAGGACGTCATCACGGCTCAACTCGACAGCGGCGCATCGGCTACAGCCATTCTGACTGTCGCAAGCCAAGAAGTCGGCGCTCTGGAGTTTGTCAGCGCAACACCACCAGCGATCGCCACCCTAGGGAGCTCCGACTCCTCACGCGCAAGTGTTTCAACTGTAGTTTTTAAACTGGTAGATAAAAATGGAAACCCCGTTGTCGACAAAGAACTAGAATTCGAGCTTTCGAGCAACGTAGGGGGTGCTTCCCTCACGGAGAGTTCAGCCACGACCTCAAATGAGGGCACAGCTCAAACTCGGATCAACGCTGGGACTGTCGCAAGCGTTGTCAGCGTCACAGCAACCTATGAGCTCGATTCAGGAAACGTCATCCAGACGACGTCAGATCCCGTTTCCATCAGCGCAGCTCTCGCAGATACAGATAGCTTCTCAATTTCTGTCGAAGCCAATTTTTTGCCAAACGCTCGTTTCTATGACGGTCAAACCGTTGGCATTACCATTCGTGCAGCGGATAGGAATAACAACCTCATCAATGACACGATTGTAAATTTCGTGACATCAGGGGGTGCTATTGCCAATGAGTGCGAACTCACTCAAGGGGTCTGCTCTTTGGAATGGGTTAGCCAAGACCCACGGCCCAACGACACAGGGGTAATTGCGATTCTCGCCCGGTCCGTAGGTGAGGAGAGCTTCCGTGACCTGGATAGCGACGGAATCTATACCGCCGGAGTAGATCTCTTTATCCCCGAAGAGCACGATTCCTCAGAGGCATTCTTGGATCGCAACGATAACGGAGCACGAGATACTAACGAAGAATTCTTCGACTATAACCTAGACAAATCCTTCAATGCTGCAGATGGCATTTATGATGGTACAGCCTGTTCTGATGAGTCAGAAACCGCAGGCCAATGCACTAAGAAGGTCCGAGAGATTTTCGAGCTAGCGCACATTTATATGGCCAGCGACAGAATTTCGATAAACCCTGTCACCCCTTCTCCGTTCTCGCCCGGCTCTATCTGCTTTGCCATTTCAGGCGATTTCTTTGATGCCGACGGTAATTTGATTCAAGGCCCGCCACCGGGCAACACAGCAGTAAGTTTTACTACCACAAATGGCAGCGTTGTTGGCGATAGCAGCTTTGAAACAACAACATCCTACAGAACGACACCGGTTACGCAGTGTGTCGTGATTGAAGGCGATGATACCCCCGATTCGGGCACATTGTCGGTCGAGGTCACGCCTCCTGCTCCCTATTCAGGCCCAGACGTCGTGGCCACATTTACCATCAACGACTAGGATTGATATTTCTATAGCCCGGCACACGCCGGGCTTTTTGCTTGCAGCCAAACTTTCCGCGATAATAGCCGCCTTCTGTTTTCAACGGGCCTCCTGCCCCGAACCCAATTCTCCTGTAAACCGAGTCATCTGACAGCATGAAAGAGACCGTTTCCGATCTGCTCCAGTCTGCACTGGCAGCACTCCAAGCCGATGGCACCCTGCCTGCGGACCAGTCCTTCACTCCACAGGTGGGCAATACC
>JAWWAT010000219.1:0-6065 GCA_033721635.1 Marinobacter sp.
CATGGTCAATAACGCAATGCCAGAACGAAATAATGAAGGTTTTCTTGAGGACGCCCAGGACTGGACAGAAAATGTCGCGGTAGCCATTGCGGCCGAGGATCAAATGGAACTATCGGAAAAGCACTGGGAAATCATCATGTTCCTTCGGTCTTTTTACAATGAACATGAAATATCTCCACCTTCAAATCGCCTGTTTGTAAAGGCTGTTAAAGAGGCGCTGGGCGAGGACAAGGGCAACAGCATTTATCTGATGCAGCTGTTTCCCGGAACACCTGCCAAAACCGCCTGCCGGATTGCCGGACTACCGCGTCCAACTAACTGTCTGTAGAGCCCTTGGAAGTTTTATCGCTATCGTTGCGGCCGTGCCGCTCCAGATCAGCCGCATTTCCGAGAAAGCTGCTCAGGCCGTTCTCAAAGAGACCTGAACCGAATTTCAGAAACTGGCGGGTCGATTCCTTCACAGACCCGTCCAGGGCGCTCTCCGGCAGTTCCCGGATGGTGTCCGCAACGCCCTTTTTCACGCCACGGGTAACAGCCGGCTCAATCTCCCGACTGGCCTCGATAAGCTCAGCAACCTTGGCATCAAGATGAGGCCGAACAACGAACCGCCAGAACCCCCAGAGGGTGAAAAACAGCGCGCCGACGGTCAGAAGAATCTGGATTGTTAATGTTGCCCATAAAGGCATGGCCTTGCTCCTTGTGCGCCAGACGAAACAGAGCGCACTGCGGTCAGAAATTCAAATAGTTCAGGGACAGGAATTGAAGCAATCCCGCCAGGGCACCGAATACCCCGCCCACAATCATTAGCTGGACTTCCTCTTCCCGGAACGCCGGGCGGAGAATGTCCTGAAACTCATCAGGTTTAAGCGCTTTCATCTGGCCCGACAGAACCTCTGCCACCACCGGTGCCCTCTCCCGGTTGAATGCCGGATCACTGAAGACGTCCCGGGTAGCCAACACCGCTTTCTGATTCATGACCTTCTTCAGTTCGGTGTATCCGGTCATACCGACCGTGACCTGGGCGGTCAGCTTCATGATGACAGAATTGTCCAGCAAAGGACGAAGGTGTTTCTGTATGATTGCTCGGGTCCTGTCGCCGTGGCTACCGTTGATCATGGCGTCGGCAACCTTTTCCACCGTAATCAACTCTTCTGCCACGAGCTTTGCCCAGACATCGCTGATCTCCGGTTGCCTGCGCAGAAACAGTCCCTGGATCTTCCAGAACAGAAACCGCCGTGGCCTGAGTGGCGCAAAAATCAGGTTGATCGCAATCCAGTTGGTGATGAACCCCACCACAAAGCCCCCTAATGGCAGGACCCAGGGCTCAGGATAGCGGGTCCACAAAGGCACCAGCAGTGCTCCGAGAATGCCGCCGATAATAGCGCCGCGATTGATCACCGATTTGAGTTCCACCGCGCCGGCTTGCTGGAAGATCCGGTTCATCATATCCGGATGCTTCTCCAGTTCGCGGCTGAGCAAAGCCTTGAGGTCCACCAACTCATCCAGATCGTCGCCAAAGTCCTCAACCAGGTCCTCTACCCTGGACGGCAATTGCTCGCGGGCCCACTGGTAAATCCGGTTTCTGACAAACAAAGGCAGATTGTCCCAGAGAACAGGTTGGATTTCGTACATGACCTCATCGATGTACTCGTCCATTCGCGGGGTGACTTGCGAAATCACCTGCTCAACAATGCGCTGCGGTTCGAGCTTCTGATAAACGGCGTTCAGGTCGCCAAACTGCTGTAGGGTCCGGTCGATGCAGATGTGCGCCATTTTTTCCGCCTTGCGGGGAATAACACCCTGCCATCCCACCAGGCCCACGCCTATGAACTGGACCGGGTAAAAGGACATCTGAATGGCAAGCCAGTTGGTCAGCCAACCAACAACGGCCGCCATAATTGGCACAGACAGCAGCGCAACGTCGAACAAGTGTGACCCCGGTGTGAGAGTGAAATCCGTCTAAGCCGGTAAATATGCCGTTAACGGACAGACAGGATAGTACCTACCTGCAGTTACAGTGTATGCGACAAATGATGAAGTAATTGAAATGTCACAACATTGGCCGTGTAGCCATGATCATGACGGTACTGCGGCAGTCTGGAGCTGGCACCGCGCCCTCAGGAGCGCGGTGCACAGAGGATGGGGTCTTACTGATAGTAGGCGTTTTCAGTGTAGGAGTGGTCGGTCACATCACGCACGGCGGTGATCTCCGGTACCCGTTCCTTCAGGGTCGATTCGACACCCTGCTTCAGTGTCAGACTGACCGCAGAGCAGCCCTGGCAGCCGCCGCCGAAGCGCAGCACAGCCACGGATTCGTCGACAATCTCGACAAGAGACACCTCGCCGCCATGCGCTGCCAGGTTCGGATTGATCTCGGAAGCGAGAATGTAATTCACACGGTCTGGCAGGGGCGCGTCGTCATCAATCTTGGGCACTTTCGCATTCGGTGCCTTGATGGTGAGCTGGCCACCCATCTGGTCCTTGGAGTAATCCACGTAGGCCTCTTCGAGGAAAGGCACGGAATTGTGATCCAAATACAGGATGAACTTGTCCAGATCCACCTGCTCGTCCGTCGGCACTACTTCATTAGGCGGGCAGTAGGCCAGACAGGTTTCGGCGTTTTTGGTGCCGGGCTGGGTGACGAAAATACGCACGCCCATGCCTTCAACGTCCTGTTTTTCGATAAGTTGTGCAAGATAATCCCGTGCGGGATCTGTCACAGTAACCTGAGCCATGTTTTCAACCCGTTTGAAAGTTTGGATTCATTTTAAGGGAGTTCGCGGGAACATGAAAGACCAAGTAAAATAGTCGGGCTTTACGAAGGTAATGAATTTCCCGTATTGGCAGGTATTTGCGAAGGGCAATTGATAATCGTCATTCGTACTAAGACGGGCTGAGGCATTTTTGCTATGATCCCGCGCCATTAAGATTATGACAGCGTTATTAACGACATCCGGAAGTAATTCTATGACCGATCGCACCACCCGTCTCGACCAGCTGCACAAGGCCCTGAAGGAACGCATTGTGATCCTTGATGGCGGCATGGGCACCATGATCCAGAATCTCAAGCTGGACGAGAAGGCGTTCCGCGGTGATCGGTTTGCCGACTATGAGCGGGAAGTCCAGGGCAACAACGACCTGCTGAACCTGACCCAGCCCGCCCTGCTCCGCAACATCCATGCGGATTACCTGGACGCCGGCGCGGACATTATCGAGACGAACACCTTCAACTCCACCCAGCTTTCCCAGGCGGATTATGGGCTGGAAGCGATCGCCAGGGAACTGAACGTGGCCGCGGCCCAACTGGCGCGGCAGATCGCCGACGAGTACACCGCGAAAAACCCGGAAAAGCCGCGATTTGTCGCCGGTGCCGTCGGGCCCACATCGCGCACGGCATCCATTTCGCCGGATGTAAACAACCCGGGCTACCGCAATGTCGATTTCCAGACCCTGGTCGACAACTATTATGAGGCGGTAGGAGGCCTGGTCGAAGGCGGCTGCGACCTGATCCTGATCGAAACCATTTTTGACACCCTCAACGCCAAGGCGGCAATTTACGCCACCCAGCAGTATTTTGAGGACAGCGGCGTTGCCCTGCCGATCATGATTTCCGGCACTATTACTGATGCCTCTGGGCGAACGCTCTCCGGTCAGACCACCGAAGCCTTCTGGAACTCGGTTGCACACGCAAACCCCATTTCAGTGGGCCTGAATTGCGCCCTCGGTGCCGACGCCCTGCGCCCTTATGTTGAAGAGCTGTCCGCCAAAGCGGAAACCTATGTCAGCGCCCACCCGAACGCCGGCCTTCCCAACGAGTTTGGCGAATACGATCAGACACCGGAGGAAATGGCCGAGATTATCGAAGGCTTTGCCCGTGATGGCTTCCTGAACATCATTGGTGGCTGCTGCGGCTCACGCCCGGACCACATTGAAGCGATTGCCCAGGCCGTCGCCAAATACCCACCCCGGAAGATTCCCGATCGCCCGAAGGCCTTGCGCCTGTCAGGCCTCGAGCCGTTCACCGGTGACGACAATGTTCTTTTCATTAACGTGGGCGAGCGAACCAACGTCACCGGCTCCAAGCGTTTCCTGCGCCTGATCAAGGAAGAACAGTACGAAGAAGCCCTCAGCGTGGCCCGTGACCAGGTTGAAAACGGTGCCCAGATTATCGACATCAACATGGACGAGGGCATGCTGGAGTCGAAGGAGGTGATGGTTACCTTCCTGAACCTCGTTGCCTCCGAGCCGGATATTTCCCGTGTGCCGATCATGATCGACTCTTCCAAGTGGGATGTGATCGAGGCGGGTCTGCGCTGCATCCAGGGCAAGGCAGTGGTGAATTCCATCAGCCTC
Organism: Marinobacter sp.; assembly: GCA_033721635.1. Taxonomy (GTDB): domain Bacteria; phylum Pseudomonadota; class Gammaproteobacteria; order Pseudomonadales; family Oleiphilaceae; genus Marinobacter. The sequence goes on from JAWWAT010000219.1 coordinate 4,354, forward strand.
AAGGAAGGCGAAGAGGAGTTCATCAAGCGCGCCCGGGACTGCATGCGATACGGCGCAGCGGTGGTCGTGATGGCCTTTGATGAACAGGGCCAGGCCGACACCTACGAGCGCAAGACCGAGATCTGCAAGCGTTCCTACGACGTGTTGACCGGAATCGGCTTCAACCCCGCGGATATCATCTTCGATCCGAACATCTTCGCCATTGCCACGGGCATCGAGGAGCACAACAACTACGCGGTGGACTTCATCAACGCCACCCGCTGGATCCGGCAAAACCTCCCCTACGCCTCCATATCCGGCGGCGTGAGTAACGTATCCTTCTCGTTCCGTGGAAATGATGTGGTTCGGGAGGCGATTCACTCGGTGTTCCTCTACCACGCCATCAAGGCGGGCATGAACATGGGTATCGTGAACCCCGGGCAGTTGGTGATCTACGATGAAATCGACCCGGAGCTCAAGGATCTGGTGGAGGACGTTGTCCTGAACCGTCGCGATGATGCCACCGACCGCCTGCTCGAGATTGCCGAGCGCTACAAGGGCAAAGGCGGCAAAACCCAGGAGGAAGACCTCGCCTGGCGCGAGTGGCCGGTTGAGAAGCGGCTGGAACACGCTCTCGTGAAAGGAATTACCAATTACATTATTGATGACACTGAAGCCTGCCGGCAGAGCGCCACCCATCCCATCGAGGTGATCGAAGGCCCGCTGATGGATGGCATGAATGTGGTCGGTGATCTGTTTGGCGACGGCAAGATGTTCCTGCCTCAGGTGGTGAAGAGCGCCCGGGTGATGAAACAGGCCGTCGCGCACCTGATTCCCTACATTGAGGCGGAAAAAACCGAAGACCAGAAAGCCAAGGGCAAGATCCTCATGGCCACGGTTAAGGGCGATGTCCATGATATCGGCAAGAACATCGTGGGCGTGGTGCTGCAGTGCAACAACTACGAAGTGATTGACCTCGGCGTGATGGTGCCCTGCGACAAGATCCTGGCCGCCGCAAAGGAACATGATGTCGACCTTATTGGTCTGAGCGGGCTGATTACGCCATCCCTGGACGAGATGGTGCACGTGGCCCGCGAGATGCAGCGGCTGGATTTCAACATCCCTCTGATGATCGGCGGCGCGACAACCTCCAAGGCGCATACCGCCGTCAAGATCGAGCCCCAGTACAAGAACGACATCGCGCTGTACGTTTCCGACGCCTCCCGCTGCGTGAACGTGGCCTCCCAGCTGCTCAGCAAGACCGCGAAGCCGGAATTCGTGGAAGCCGCCCGCACTGAATATGACGAGATCCGCGAACGCCGAAAGAACCGGGGTGACCGAACCAAGCTGGTCTCGCTGAAGGAAGCCCGTGATCGCGCTCCGGAGATCTCATTTGAAGGCTACCAGCCACCCAAACCGGCGTTCACTGGCATCCGGGTATTCGAGGAATATGACCTCAATGAGCTGGTGGATTATATCGACTGGACACCGTTCTTCCTGTCCTGGGACATTTCCGGTAAGTACCCGGCCATTTTTGACGACCCCAAGCGCGGTGAAGCGGCACGCAACCTGTTTGACGATGCCCAGAAGATACTGCACCGCATGATTGATGAAAAACGGGTCTCAGCCCGTGGCGTCATCGGTTTCTGGCCAGCTAACCGCCGCGGCGACGATATCGTGTTGTACACAGATGATTCGTGCAGCGAAGAACTGACTACCCTGCACCACCTCCG
>JAWWAT010000220.1:0-6056 GCA_033721635.1 Marinobacter sp.
CAACTTTACGCCTTGTTGGCAACTGCAGATGTCTGTATATGAACGAAAAGCAGTTATAGACATTCGTCTAATTTCTGCATGAATTTATTTGAATTGTCACGAATTCGTAACTACCTTGTTTTTGGGTCCAACAACAAAAATGTGTGGAGACAACAACGATGCAAAGCAACAAACTGAGATTGGCAATTCGTGCGACGGCAGCAACAGTAGTAATGGGGGTTGCCTCTCAAGCGAACGCATTCACTCTCAACGTGAATGACGACGTAGAAGCGAGCCTGTACGGCTATGCTCGCCTCAACATGAGCTACGACCTGGATGGCGACCGCGCCGTATCTACCCGTGCAGGTTCTTTCGCACCTTCAGCCAACGAAGATGTTGAAGGTCACTTCGGCGCTGACGTACAGCAAAGCCGCCTGGGCGTCAAAGTAAAGCATTCCTCTGGCGTAGCCATCACCGTAGAAGGTGACTTCCGTGGTTCAGGCAACAGCGCCGGCAGCCTGCGTATGCGCCACGCCTACGGTGAATACAAAGGTTTCATGGCTGGCCGGAACTGGTCTAACTTCGTGAGCTTCGTCGGCAACACTCCGACTCTGGACTTCGATAGCCTCGCAGGCACAGCAGGCAGCCAGGATCGCGCAGAGCAGATCCGTTACACCACTGGCGCCCTTTCCTTCTCCCTTGAAGATCCGAGCTCCCAGGGCGTACTCGGCACGAGCGATACTCGCACATCCGCACCTGCGCTGACCGCTCGCCTCCAATCCTCAGCTGGCGGTCTGTCCTACTCAGCTGCAGGTTTGATCAGCCAGGTTACCGCTGACGACGGCACCAATGACGACAGCGCATTGGGCTTCGCGGTGTTTGGTGCGGCCAAGTTTGCTCTGAGCGACATGATCTCGATCCAAGGCGCGATCAACTATACTGACGGTGCCAACGGTTACCTGTGGCGCTCAGGCAGCAACTACTTCGGCCCCAGTGCCTACGTAGACGGCAACAGCCTTGAAACCATCGAAGGCGTCGGCGGTTCGATCGGCACAAGCGTATCACTCGGCGGTGGTCGTAGCATCAACCTGGGCTACGGTACCACTATGCTGGACCTGGACGACGCGATTGCAGCGGGTGCTACTACCAATGCTGACGCAGAGACCAACCAGAACATCTTCCTGAACTACATGTGGTCACCGGTATCCAACGTCATGTTCGGCGTTGAATACGGCTACTTCGATCAGGAGACGGTTGCCGGTGACTCCACCGACGCGAACCGCGTTATGTTCGCAGCGCAGTACAGCTTCTAATCCTTCCGTTAGAAGTTAGTTAACTCAGCAGAAACCCCGGCTCCGGCCGGGGTTTTTGTTTGGACGGTATTTATGCAGAGCTCTGGGATGATTGTTGGTTCAGAGAGCAAGTGGCCAGCAATGACCTGGAGACCATGCGCCGAACTGACGGAAGGAGAATAGGAGAAGGAAACGAACAGCAAGGAACCTGAACGAGAGAGGCGGGCAATACGATTCGGGACTGTAGAGGGCCAGGGATGGCCCGAAACAAGCGCAAAGGGGTTCAGCCGAGCGTTTATGAAGCGAAGCTTCATGCGAAAGCTGAACGACTGCAATCTGAGATTGCAGGCTGGACCCGCTTGCGGGTGCTTGTAGCGTGTCCTGAATCGTATTGCCCGCCTCTCGCCGCCCCCAACCTCAAAGGCTGGGAGCGGACCTAGCGGCTATCACAGAAGAAGGGTACGAATATCCCCAAGAAGCTGACTGAGCACCGAAGTAAACCGGGCCGCATCGGCCCCATTCACCGCGCGGTGATCGTAAGACAGCGACAACGGCAGCATCAGGCGGGGCTGGAACTCCTTGCCATCCCAAACCGGCTTCATCGCCGCCTTGGACACCCCGAGAATCGCCACCTCCGGCGTATTCACGATCGGCGTAAATGCGGTACCGCCAATTCCACCCAGACTGGTGATGGTAAAACAGGCACCCTGCATCTCTGCCGGCTTCAGCTGCTTGTCTCGGGCCTTCTGGGCCAGCTCGGCACTTTCCGCCGCCAACTCCCACAAGCCCTTCTTGTCCACATCCTTGATCACCGGCACCATCAGCCCGTTGGGCGTATCCACCGCAATCCCGATGTGAATGTACTTCTTGCGAACCACCTCCTTGCGCTCCATGTCCAGGGACACGTTGAACTGGGGCAGTTCCGCCAGCGCCGTAGCACAAGCTTTCAGCAGGAACGGTAGCGGCGTCATCTTCACGCCCTTCTTCTCGCCTGCCGCTTTCTGGGCCTTGCGGAAATCCTCCATATCGGTGATATCCGCGTCCTCGAACTGGGTCACGTGAGGCACGTTCAGCCAGCTGCGCTGCATGTTGTTGGCCGTGGCGAACATCATCCGCGACATGGCCTCACGCTTCACTTCACCAAACTGGCTGAAGTCCGGCAGCTTGACTCCGGGGATACCGGAGCCGGTGGCAACACCACCGCCCTGCTGGGCCTGCTTGAGCTGGCTCTTCACATAAGCCTGAACGTCGTCCTTCAGAATCCGGCTCTTGGGGCCTGAACCCTTGATGCGAGCCAGATCGGCACCCAGCTCACGAGCCAGCTTGCGCACGGCCGGGCCGGCGTGAACCTTCGCGCCCGGACTGGGCGGCTCGTAGGTTGCGCCCTGGGGCTCAGGAGCGGATTCTACTTCCTTCTTTGGCTTGTCTTCAGATTTCGGCTCGGACTTCTCTTCCTTCGCCGGCTCTTCAGACTCTTGCCCAGAATCACCTTCCTCTTCACCGCCTTCTTCCTGAACGGTCATCTCCAGCAGCTCATCTCCCTCGGAGAGCTTGTCGCCCTCGGACACCAGGATCTTGCCTACCTTGCCGGCGTAGGGCGAAGGAATCTCCATGGTGGCCTTGTCGGATTCCACCGTTACCAGCGGATCGTCGGCTTCAATGGTATCGCCTTCCGAGACGTTGATTTCGATAACCGGAACATTATCGAAGCCATCCAGCGCGGGAACCTTAACGGTTTCCTTGCGGGAGCCACCGGCAGCCTTCTTCGGTGCCGGCTTGCTCTCTTCGGATTTTTCTTCCTGCTTGGCTTCGCTCTTTTCCTCGGCTTTCTCTTCCGACTTCTCCTCGGAGCCATCACCATCGGAATCGTCAGAGCCACCGCCTTCGGCGCTGGCTTCCATCATCCCGACAACGTCGCCTTCCTTGACCTTGTCACCCACCTTGACGGTGATTTTGGTGATCTTGCCGGCGCCGGGCGACGGCAACTCTACAGACGCCTTGTCTGACTCTACGGTGAGAATCGGATCCTCTGCTTCAACGGAATCTCCTGCACTGACGGTGATTTCGATAACCTCGACCTCATCCGCACCGCCGAGATCCGGAACCTTGATTTCCTGTTCACTCATGGCGGTCTCCTTAGCTCAGCACCGGGTTCGTTTTGTTGCGATCGATTCCGTACTTGCGCATGGCTTCGAGAACCACATCGTTCTTCACCTCCCCATCCTGAGCCAGGGCTGACAGCGCCGTGACGGTTACGTAGTAACGGTCCACTTCAAAGAAGCTGCGCAGCTTCTCCCGGGTATCGCTGCGGCCAAAGCCGTCGGTACCGAGAGTCAGGTAGGTTTTGGGGATGAACGCCCGGAGCTGCTCGGAGTGCAGCTTGATGTAATCAGTCGAAGACACCACGGGTCCGTCCTGCTTTTCCAGGCACTGGGTCACGTAGGCCTTCTTGGGCTTGTCATCCGGGTGCAGACGGTTCCAGCGATCAACATGCTGACCTTCACGGGCAAGTTCGTTAAAGCTGGTCACGCTCCACACGTCAGAGGCGACACCCCAGTCGTCTTTCAGCATCTGGGCCGCCGCACGCACCTCGTTGAGGATGGCGCCGGCACCGAGCAACTGAACCCGCGGGGTTTTCTTGCGACCCTTGGTTTCAACCGACTCGAACTTGTACATACCCTTAATGATGCCGTCCTCGCAATCCTTGGGCATTGCCGGCTGTTCGTAGTTCTCGTTTTCGATGGTCAGGTAGTAGAAGACGTTCTGGTTGTCCTCGAACATCTCTTTCATACCCTTGCGGAGCACCACCGCCATTTCATAACCATAGGCCGGATCGTAGGCTTTACAGTTCGGAATGGTGTTGGCCAGCACATGGCTGTGACCGTCCTGGTGCTGCAGACCTTCACCGTTCAGGGTGGTCCGGCCGGCGGTACCGCCGATCAGGAAGCCACGGGCCTGGATGTCACCGGAGGCCCACGCCAAATCGCCAACCCGCTGGAAGCCGAACATGGAGTAGAAGATGTAGAACGGAATCAACGGGAAGTTGTTGGTGCTGTAGGACGTTGCAGCTGCCATCCAGGCCGCCATGGAGCCGTCCTCGTTGATACCTTCCTCAAGAATCTGGCCCTTCTTGTCTTCCCGGTAGTACATGATCTGGTCACGATCTTCCGGCACGTACTTCTGGCCCTCAGCGGTATAGATGCCGAGCTGACGGAACATGCCTTCCATACCAAAGGTCCGGGCTTCGTCCGGCACGATCGGGACAACACGTTTACCGATGCGCTTGTCTTTGGTCAGGGCCGTCAGAATGCGGACGAAAGCCATGGTGGTAGAGATCTTCCGGTCACCGGAGCCGTCCAGTACCGCCTTGAAGATGTCCAGATCGGGAATCTGCAGCGGCTGGCAATCCTTGCGACGCTTGGGGTAGAAGCCACCCAGCTCCTGCCGGCGCTTCTTCATGTAGACGATTTCCGGACTATCCGGCGCTGGCCGGTAGTAGGGAACATCATCAAGCTCGTCATCCTTCAGCGGAACGGCGAAGCGGTCCCGGAAGGCCTTGAGCTGCTCAACGTCCAGCTTCTTCAGGGAGTGGGCAGTGTTCTGAGCTTCCCCGGCTTCGCCGAAACCGTAGCCCTTGATGGTGTGGGCCAGAATAACGGTCGGACGCCCGCCGTTCTTATGGATGGCATGGTGGTAGGCAGCGTAGATCTTGTAGGGGTCATGGCCGCCACGGTTGAGCTTGTTGATTTCCTCGTCGGAGAGGCCCTCAACCAGCTTGGCCGTCTCAGGATACCTACCGAAGAAGTGCTTGCGGGTATACGCCGGGCCATTGCTCTTGAAGTTCTGCAATTCCCCGTCGCAGACCTCGTCCATGGCCCGCTGCATTTTGCCATCCTTGTCCTGCTCGAACAGGGGATCCCAATGGCGACCCCAAACGACTTTCAGCACGTTCCAGCCGGCACCCCGGAAGACACCCTCGAGTTCCTGCATGATCTTGCCATTACCACGTACAGGACCGTCCAGACGCTGCAGGTTGCAGTTAACAACAAAGATCAGGTTGCTGAGGTTTTCACGACCGGCCATGGATATGGAGCCAAGGGTTTCAGGCTCGTCACACTCGCCGTCACCAACAAAGCACCACACCTTGCGATCGCCCATCTCGATCAGTTCGCGGCTGTCCAGATACTTCATTACGTGGGCCTGGTAAATCGCCTGGATCGGACCAAGGCCCATGGAAACCGTGGGGAACTGCCAGTAATCCGGCATCAGCCAGGGATGCGGGTAGGACGAAAGGCCAGTGCCATCTACCTCTTCGCGATACTTGTCGAGATCTTTCTCATCGAAGCGACCTTCAAGGAAGGAACGCGCATAGATGCCTGGGGATGAGTGCCCCTGGAAATAAACGAGATCGGATTCGCGCTTCTCGTCGCCGCCGTGGAAGAAATAGTTGAAGCCCACATCGTAGAGCGTGGCCGCCGAGGAGAACGACGAAACATGCCCGCCGAGGTCACCGGGACGTTGGTTGGCACGCATAACCATGGCCATGGCGTTCCAGCGAATCAGGGAGCGGATACGGCGCTCCATAAACAGGTCGCCGGGCATGGGCGCCTGTTGGGAAACCGGAATACTGTTCCGGAACGGCGTGGTTATGGAATAAGGCAGCTCTGTTCCATCGCGGCTCGCCCGCTCGGAGAGCCTCTCTAGAATGTATTTGGCCCGGTCTACGCCTTCGTTCTCGATCAGAGATTCCAGCGCATCCAGCCATTCACTGGTTTCAATGGGATC
>JAWWAT010000221.1:0-6003 GCA_033721635.1 Marinobacter sp.
CAGCCACCACAGCAAACAGGGCAAGAACCAGCTCATCGAAGCCGGTAGCGAAATCCACCACAAGGCCGGTATGAAAATCGTTATAGAAGCGGGTGCGGAAGTAACCCTCAAGGCCGGTGGCAGCTTTGTGAAGGTTGACCCGAGCGGTGTGACCGTGTCCGGGCCAATGGTGAAGATGAATTCCGGGGGTGGGCCTGGGAGTGGGACTGGAGCTTCGGCCCAGATGCCAGAAATTCCGCAGCCATTACCGGAAGGTGCTGCACCAAACAATGATCAAGCAGTGCTGGGTGGCACGAATCAGAGATTAAACGCCAGCCCTGATCCCTCAAGGGCTAGCCTGCTGAAGGAGGCTGCGAACTCAGGCAGCGTAGCTATTACCAACTGTGAGTATGATGAGCATGGACGCTGCATATTACATAACCACACTTGAAGCAATGGCCCCTAAGGCTCACAAACCTGAGACGGTCTCGTATGCGATTATTGATCTGGCCATAGCCCACGACTTCTTGAAACAACTCTACAATGCCATGGCTAGAGAAGACGCTGCGTGGTGGAGTTTGTTTGAAGGCAGCGAATGGCAGCCGGAATGGTCTAGTGGTCCCATCCTGGTTGATTTGCGAAATTGCTATACGTTTACTCAGCAGCTTGTGACGAATATGGAAGCCCGCCCCCTGGGTGTCCTGATTCAGTCGTCGTTGGACGCGAAAGACCTTCGGGATCGCTGTCAGAAGTGGTTGCTTGGGGCGGAGGATGCACGGCAACTGCTACGTTTTCACGAACCCAGAATGCTTGGGCCGTTGTTGTGCGTCATGGGGGACGCGCAGCGACATCAGTTTGTGCCTCCAGGCGAACATTGGTCCTGGCACGATGGCCAGGTTTGGCGAACTCACATGGCGGCAGCTGCCGATAGTGCTGTGCTAAATGAAGAGCCCCCAATCTCTCTCAGCGAAGATCAGATTCGAGACGCATCTCATTACCGGATGGCCGCCCAGGCCCAGGATTTTGCCAGCTATTACAAAGGCAGTCTCAAGTCGCATAAAGATCCCTCTGTTTGGGTTTTGAATCGTTTGTTGGAAGCATATAAAGCAGGGATGAAAAAAGTGTCGGAGCAGGAGCGCTGGGTGCGATTGGCGATCATGCGTGGTGATGACTTTCCGGAAAACGCGGAGTACCGGAAGATTCTAAAACAGGAACAATGGTCACCCAGTGAAAGGCTTACAGCTATGGAAAGCATAAGGAAGTCGGACAATGTCTCAACAGCATGACGTACAGCCAGGAAGCGACTTGGCGCCGCCACGAGCCGCAAATGATTCAAGTTCCACTGAGGCCTCTTGCGCCGATTGTCAGGTGGAGTTTGTCGAGTTACTCCACATTACTGGTGAAGCGGATGTGGTGCATGCACTGACCGAGAGACAGTGCAATGAGTTGAACGATGCGATTACGGAACTTCGGGCGCCATTGGAAAAGCTGCAGCAGGCGGAAGGTGAATCGCAGGATCGGATTCCCCAAGCCAAGGCAGAGGTCTGGCGTGAATTGAAAGAGCTTGATGCATTGCCGCCGACGTCTACAAGCAACTCCGCTGGAGAACTGCTCCAGGAATATCGGGGGCGATGGCAGCACGCGCAACAACGCCTTGATCGGCAGGAGCGCCGACGTGATCGTATCCGCAGAGAGGTGGAGCAGCTCCGCCGTGAAGTCTTGAGCCCGATGTATCGGCGCCCAACGAACGATTCGAAAGATCAACTTACGCTTCGGATATTCACCCGACTCTCCCATGAGCTGGAACGGACGTTGCCCGATATTGAGACCGTTCTGAATGCACACCGAAGCAGTGTTGCAAGACAGCAGCGTGCCTTCGAATTGCTTGACGAGCGGATGGAATACCTTCGGGCGGCGTTAGAGGCTGAGATTGCATACCGCATTGAACAGGCATCCACCAACACGAGTGGTGAAAACCTGGCGCAATTGGTCCATGAAACCAGGGTGCTCAAAGAACAGACACGTTGGCCGGACTTTATCTCCGAGGCGGATATAGCCGCATTAGTGAGGCGTCAAGAGCGACTGAACCAAATTGAATCAACCCCAACACCATCCTGGTGGCGCTCTCTCGCCGACTACTTTGCCAGTAGCAGTCCTGCCCCCACTGTGTGGAGCCTGGTTGAAACCGAGGAGGTGCAGCAGTATAGGGAGCTTCAGAGCGAAAAGGAACGTTTGCTGTTGGAGCAGGATCAAGCCTTGAGCAATTTGGTGGAGGGTAGCCCACCTTCGAGCAATGAGGTGTTTGCCAGTCCTAATGTTGGCAATACCCGAGCCTGGAACGTGGTAGAGGTTAAGCGCTCCGGTGAATCGGGTTACCGTTACATCCACCGTGAGGCGCTCGAGCAACTTCGCCGAGGATGGCGGCCGATGAGAATGGCGGACGTGAGAGAAGCGATGTCTGCCAACCAGTTCAAAGGAGCAGGCAAAGAAGCCCTGAATTCTTTGCGGACACACCGTGAACTGAACCTCAAACTCGCCGACTGGAAAAGCAAGGAAGACAATTTTTTCAATCAACTCAACATTGAGTTGTTCAAGGAAGATGTATCCACAAGCGAGGGTCGATTCTCGGCGGCGGCGGAAGCGCAGATGTTTCGCTTTGCCGCCCAGGCCGGGTTGTCGGCATCCTACAACCCGGTTAAGCAGGAAGCCCACATCGGTGGCAAGATGGAGGGTGCTTACAGCTTGCTGGAAGGCAAGGCCTCCTTGGCAGCGAAGTTCCCTAACGAGGATGGCATGCCGTTCAAACTGTCCTACCAGGACAGGAAAGGCGAACTGGTTTCGTTGCATTGTGGCCTTATCCGGACTGATGCGGATTACGTTATTCAGGGATTCGCAGGCGCTTGCGCGTCACTGGGCGCCAGCGTGAAGGTTGCTTCCGCCCCCCAGAATATTGGCATTAGTGGGGAGTCGAACGGCGAAGCATTTGTTGGTGGTACCCTGAAAAACGAAGCGGCCTTCAGTGTGAAGTGGAAGGCGGCCTATGCAGAGGTTCAGGGAGACCAGGCCGCAGGCCAGAGTGAGACCATTTCTGGAGAAGAGCGGGAGAGGCGGGATGGTGTGGATAAAGACTTCAAGTCTTTGCTGGAGGTTAAGCCAGAGATAGCTTTGTCGGCAGGGCTTGGTGCCGGCTTCGAGTTCAAGGTTGGCCTTTCGGAGGAGAAACGTTTGTATATGACCTTGAAAGGGCATCTGGTACTAGGGCCAGGGGCCGGTGGGGGCGTCGCGGCTGAACTGAATGGTGCGCAAGTTGTGGACCTCGTACGGTTCATTCGTTGGTCCCTTGAACAATCGGATTTCAGGTTCCTTGAGTGGATAGACAGCGAGGCATTTTCATTGGTGTCCTTGATGTTGCGCGTTCAGGCGGTCAGTGGTGATGAACTGATTGATCTTGCATCCTGGCCATTTGATCGTCTTCAGGACTATTGGAGAGCGGCTCAAGAAGATTATTTGGAAGCAATTAATGCCGCAACCAGAGTGGCGACAAAAGACGACGTTTTAAGTTATACCCCTGAGGCCAAGGCAGAGGTGCTTCACCTATTTTCGAGTAATGCAACGAGAGCGCGCCGCCGAAATGAAGATGAGTTTGAGCAGTTGGCCTCAGCAGCATTTGCAGTACTGGATACTCTTAAAAACCATCGGGAGTTTATGGAAATACTTCGACGTATGGGACAGAAAGACGGTGCCAAAGGCAGCGTGGTCGATCTCAAGAACAATTATGTGAGCTTAGTAGTGCGGTTTTTATATCACTCCCCCAGCAAGGCTCGGGATACGGAGCAATGGCTTTCGACTTTATACTCATAGACCTCTGTCCAGTACTTCCTGATTGGGCGAAAGCCTAGTTTCTTGCGCAGCGGAACCCTCCATTCAACGGTACCGCTGATTCAGGAACTACTCGCCGGGAAACAGTAGAGCTGTTGATAATCGGACCCTCGTAGTCCGCGCCACGCATGACTCTTTCGGGTTCTTTAAGCTTAGGAGTCACGGGTACGGATTTACCTGTTTTTGGGCCCGTTGGATTAACCTTCTCCGATTTCTGGTAGTAATCTGCGGCGTAATAGTCGTTGACCCACTCAGCTATGTTGCCGGACATGTCATGCAATCCGAGTGGATTAGGGGGGTAACGGCCGGGTGGTTCAGGGATATCCTGATTATTGCCGTAAAGAGCTAGGGTGGGGTCATTGGCTTTGCTGATATTCCTTCCCGGCTCCAGTGTTCCGTTGTTGGTGGCATGGCGAACTGGTTTGCCTGCCGACCGGGCAGCGTATTCCCACTGTGCCTCGGTGGGCAGGTCCACGTTATGACCAGACTGCTCCCCGAGCCATAGACAGAATGCCTTTGCATCATGCCAGGAGACAGGGGCAGGAAGCTCACTAGCAAAGCGGTCGGGGGATTCATTGCGCTTCTCTTCGTAAAAGCGCGCTTTGATCCTATGCCCAGAGGCTTTCACAAAAATCTCAAAATCCCCTTGGGTGACTTCGTACTTTTGAATATAAAAGTCAGTGAGCACCACGTCATGGGCGGGAACGGTATCAGCTCCCATGGCCCATCCGCCTGGATTTCCCATCAGGAATTCACCGCCCTTAACGAACACCATGTCGTCCATGTTGCGCTGAACCATCTCGATGGCATGCCAATCGTTTATCGCGTCGCAGCCTACTAGGGCGGTTGCAAAAATAGAAAAGAGAAAGGGCTTCGAGGCGCAGGAGGCGGCGGGCATAGTCATTTCAGTCCATTGAGTGACGTTCCATGTAACGCCAATATTCTACCTGTCAGACAGTCAAGGGCCAAGCTTCTCCACACTAATAGCCTCGAATGTGGAGATCGATATCCACGACCAATATAAAACCAGAGATTTGTGCCGATTTCTCGGTTTGCAATTTCACGTATCGCTACCCTGTTATCGTCATTAATAATCCCTGTATAATCCAGCCGCCTCGGCGACAGGCTGTTGCCGAAATCTATGGACCGAACAAACCTTTGCAAAGGAACTGCTATGCGTGTTTTTAACCTCCTGAAGTACCTTTTCTCTCTGTTGGGCGCTGTGCTGCTTGCTGGCGCATTCCTGTCGTACCAAAGCACCGTCACCTTTCTGGATGCTGCACTGGAAGTGCGGGGCACGGTCACCGATCTGGTCTATTCCCGCTCCAGCGATTCCAGCAGTTACTACCCGGTGGTGCAATTTGAAGACGCCAATGGCCAGTTAACTGAATTCCAGTCCTCCTCCGGCAGCAATCCTGCCTCCTATAGCGTTGGCGAAAAAGTGTCAGTTTTCTACACGCCCGGGGAGCCGGAAAGCGCGCGTATTAACGACTTTTTCTCTTTGTGGGGATTGTCGCTGATTCTGGCGATCATTGGTGGTGCGTTTTTTCTGGTGGGCGCGTTGATGATTATGGTGCCCCTTATCAGGAAGGGAAGAGGTGCGAAGCTGCGGGAAACTGGTCAACTTGTTGTGGCACGCGTTCAGGGCGTTGAGCAGAACACCGGGATAGTCATGAACGGCCAGAGCCCGTTCAGGATCGTCACGCAATGGCAAGATCCTGCAACGGCCAAACTCCACGTTTTTAGCAGCGATAATCTCTGGTTTGACCCGACGGACCACATTTCGGGGGAATCAATCAATGTATATATCCGCCCGGACAATCCGAAGCGTTATTGGGTAGATACCTCCTTTCTGCCCAAAATGGCATCCTGAATGAAGGAGAGGGAGAGGCTTCGCTGGCCTCTCCCTCAGGGAATTCACGATCCTCGCAACTCCCTCGCCGCAGCCACCATCCCCCGCAGCGCCGGAATCACCTCATCCCACGACCGGGTTTTTAACCCACAGTCCGGATTGATCCAGAGCCGCTCTGGAGGAATCCGTTCCGCAGCCTTGTTCATCAGCGATACGATCTGCCCTGTCCCCGGCACATTGGGAGAGTGAATGTCGTACACCCCCGGTCCAATGTCATTGGGATACTGAAAACC
>JAWWAT010000222.1:0-5990 GCA_033721635.1 Marinobacter sp.
CTTTCTTTCCTCGCCTCTGGCATGGGCGGCTGGATCCTGTTTGCCCCGCCCGAAGTAGGCGCACTGGTCGGTCCGCTCGCACTGGCAGGTTATGCCCTGGGTGCCGCCCTGCCGTTCATCGTGTTTGCCTTCTGTGGCCCCGCGATCCGCCGGTTTCTTCCCCACGGGCGCAGCATCGGCGAGTTCGCCAACGCCTGCTATGGCAATGGCGTGCGGCGCTATGTCTCAATGATCTCAGTGCTTTACATGCTCTGCTTCCTGACCGCCGAACTCACCGCCATCGGGGCCATTACCTCGCTGCTCTCGGGCATTGACGGTGGCGTTGTGGTCATCGGCGTTGCGATCACCACACTCATCTACACGGCTGTCGGTGGCCTCCGGGCAAGCATCGTTACCGATCAATGGCAGGCACTATTGCTTATCGGCCTGCTGGCAATCGTCAGTTTCGTTGCGCTTGGCAAACTTCCGGACGCAGCGCCCGCGGCCTTGCCGGACATACCAACCTCTGCAGCCCTGAGCGTGGCATTGACTCTGGTGATCGCTGTAACGGCCGCCAACCTGTTCCATCAGGGATACTGGCAGCGTTTATGGTCGGCTCGCGACACGGATGCCCTGAGTCGTGGTGCGCTGCTGGGTGGCGTGATTACCATCGCCGTTGTCGCCGTGGTAGGCGGGCTTGGCATCCTGGCGGCCATGAGCGGCGCCGACCTTGGCAGCCCACCAATCCCGTTCTTTGCCTTGCTTGCTGACGCGCCGGCCTGGCTGGCCTTGCCGGCCCTTATTCTGGCCATCACCCTGGTCGCTTCCTCGGTGGATACCCTGCAGAATGCGCTCGCATCCCTTGCGGTGACCGAGAAACAGGGCCTTTCCATAATCAGTGCCCGCTGGTTCACCGTGCTGCTGATGATTCCGGTGGTGCTGGTGGCACTTCAGGGGATTTCCGTGCTGCGGCTGTTTTTGATCGCCGACCTGCTTTGCGCCACGGCGGTTCTGCCTGTACTGATGGGACTCTGGGGAAAAATGACCACACGGGCGGCAATTCTGGGCTGCCTGGCGGGGCTTGTCGGGGCGATCCTGCCCGGCTGGATTTCTGGTGGCACCCTGATGGCGGGTCTTGAAGCTGCGAGTTTCCCCGGCAGCATTCCAACCCTGATGCCATTCGTGGGTGCCCTGGCAGGCTCCGGTTTGGTCAGTCTCGCAATCGCAGTGGCGGCGCCGAAACGCTAGGAGAACGCTTTGCTGTCCAGTTGTTTAACTGGACAGCAATTCGATCGGGTATCTGATTTTGGTCTGGTCGACCCCCGGCCGGGCCCCGAAATCCACCAATCTCAGACGATTACAGATCTTGCTCTCCAGCGCAGGTTCATTCAGCGTGGATTCCACCACCGAGCAACTCGATACCGCACCATTAGGCTCAATAACCAACTCCGGCGTAATACTGCCCTGAAGCGACGGCTTCCGTCGAAGCTCCCGGTTGTAGATACTGTAGATCGCGGATTTGTTGGCATCCATGGTCCGGCGCAACTCTTCCTTGCTTCGGGTCCTGGCCGCCGTTTCCTGCTGCTCCTTGCGGGCAGCCTCTTTGACTGCAGCAACCCGCTCGGCTTCCGCAACTTCTGCGCGCTGACGCTCAGCGAGCGCGACCTGACCAACCTCCCGATTGAGCGCTTCCTCGTTCACGCCACTGCTCTTCGCGCTCGCGGTCGCGCGGGAGGCGAGGGTGTCACCGGTTTTGCGAGCAATCGGTTCTGCGGTATTGGCAACCGGCCCATCGAGCTTGACCGACTCTGCCAGGGAACTGAGTTTCTTAAGTTCGTTCCCCATGGCCAGAATGCCGGTATTCTTTGCCTTTTCCCGCGCCTTGGCGACCTCTTCTGGCTTGGGTTCCGGCTTGGGCTCCGG
The DNA here is from genome assembly GCA_033721635.1 of Marinobacter sp. Classification (GTDB taxonomy): domain Bacteria; phylum Pseudomonadota; class Gammaproteobacteria; order Pseudomonadales; family Oleiphilaceae; genus Marinobacter. Next base: position 1,903 of record JAWWAT010000222.1, read on the forward strand.
CTTTTCGGCGACCTGTGGTTCGGGCTCAGGCTCGGGTTCCGGTATCACCGGTTCAGGAACCGGCTCCGGCTTGGGCTCAGGTTTTGCCTGCTCTACCGGCTTCTCCTCAGGCTTCGGCGGCTCGGGCTCCGGCTCGGGCAACACCGGCTTTGGTGGCTCCTTTTTCTCGATGATCAGCTTGGCCAGCTGGGGCGGCAACGCCTCCTGTTCCTGCCTGTCCCGCTCCGGCAGTTCTGTCCAGCTGACATAACCTGCAAACGCGAGGAAGAGCGGCACAACTACAACCGCTGCAGCAAACAACCGCTTGCGCTCGCCGCGCTCCTGGTTCCAGGGTAATCCTTGCCGGTAATCCATCATGTTCAGGCTCCCTGTTCCGCACGCTGATTAACCGCCAGGGAAATGCTGGCGTAACCGGCGTCCACACAGGTGGACATGATTTTTTTCAGCAGCTCGTAAGGCAGTTCCCTATCCGCAAGAATCGTAATGGGTCGGCCCGCTTCCGGTGCAGGCGCCGACGAACGGCCGGCCTGATAGTCCAGTTCCTGTTTCAGGGAAGGCTCAACCTGGCCGTCGAAGGTCTGAAAGGCATCGCGTTTCACCACCAACCGACCGTTAACCAGGATATCCCTGTCAGTCACGGTCAGGGCCAGGACATCACCCGGGGGTTGCTGGGCGGTAGAATCCGGCAGTTTGATGGTGCTGTTCTGATTCAGTACCTGTACGTCGGACGAGGAGTTCACCATCAGGAAGAACACCAGGATGGTGAAGATATCCATCAAAGACACCAGGTTCATCTTTCCCTGGCTCTTGTTGCGCCGGTAGTGGCGTTTCAGGCGACGGGCCTTGGCGGATTCTTTCATGACCTCACCCCCGCGGAGCCCGAGCCCTGTGCAGGCGCATCACCGAGTGAGATCTCGGGAAAGAGTTCTGCCTCAACAACACTGCCAGCCACAACGGCTTCGTAGGAGCGCACTGTGTCCATCACGGAAACCAGGGACTGATAGGATGTCTGCCGGGACGGCATGATGATCACATCCTTCTTGTCCGGCACCCGACTCTTGATCTCCTTCATGACGTCCTTGAGCAGAACGAAATCATACTCGCCCTCGCGCTGGGGGATATTCTTGATAACGCCGCCCTGGTTATCCGCAACGACCAGTCGATCGTCATAGATCACCACCTGAATCTGCAGCTCTTCCGCCTGCTCGGCCGACAAACTCTCTCCGGTCGGGAAGTTGAGTTCCAGAACGCTGGTGTGGGCGAACACCATATTCAGCAGCAGTACCGGCACCAGCACAATCATGAGGTTCATGAAGGGCGTGATGTCGAGATCGGCCTCACTTTGTAGGCGACGATGTTTCCGTCTCATGGCCTGACATCCTTCTGGCTGGTTATCAGGCCGGGCTACCGGCCGGAGTCGCTACCTGTGCCGGCGCAGCGGCATTCTGGGCCTGTGGTTGGGCACCGGGCTTGTTGCCGGAGCCGTCGCTGAGAAGGTTCAGAACCTTGATGCCGGCCATCTCGAAGCTATCAACGATCTCGTTGGTCTTGGTCTGCAGCAGCGAGTGGATCAGCAGCATCGGAATGGCAGACATCAGGCCGAAGGCGGTCGTGTTCATGGCAACCGAGATACTCTGGGACAACAGGCTCGCCTTCTGGGCCGGATCTGCCGCGGCTACTGCGGTAAAGGCGGCAATCAGACCGATGATGGTACCAAGCAGGCCCAACAGCGTGGCGATGTTGGCCAGCGTTGCCAAATACTGTGTGCGCTTTTCCAGCCGGGGCATCACATCCAGCAGCCCCTCTTCCATGGCGTATTCGATCTCTTCGCGACCCTGGCGGCGGGCGAGACGCTGAAGGCCGAAGCCGATCATGGTGGACATGGCACTACCGGACTCCTGGGTGTAATTCAGGGCGCCCTTCAGATCGCGCTTCGCAATCATCTGGTGCAGGCGATTGAAGTCCCGACGGTTGGTCATTTTCTGGGCGGAAAGGTAGACATAACGTTCAATGGCAACAATGAGTCCGATGATCAGCACAACGGCAATCGGAAACATAAAAAAGCCACCTTCCTGGAAGAAGCGAACGGCGGTATCGATCATTTTCTGGGCACTCCATGGTCCGGTTTTCAAAACAGTCTATGCGCGCCTCTGCCTTCAGAAGGTAAGTTCGCGAAAGTCTGTGTGAGGGTTTGTTGAATCTTGCGCAGGGACACACTCAGGATGCGACTGGCATCACACTCTATTCCCCGGTTGCTGCCTGGGTCTGGCTAATGAACGCTTCGTGATACCTGATAAACCGCTGGAACTCGTAGCGCTCCAGGGGCGGAAGGCCCTGATCAACCATCAGGCGCTCCTCCGGCGCTCGCAATTCGTCCACTTCCGGTGGCTGCCAGGGCACCAGATACATAACCGTGGGCACTTCCTGATCGCCACGTATGCGCGTGCCCTCAATAGTTACCACTCCCGGGGCGTCCTGGGCGTAAAGCATCGGAGCCGGGGTCATAAGTGTGGAAATTGCCATGGCAATCAACGCGAGACGTTTCATATCGGGTTGTCCATATCAGATTCTGTTTTTCGCATCGAAGATCCAGTCTTCCAGTCTCGGGTGTGGCTCGCTGGCAGCCGATTGATAGCGCTCATAAAGTTCAACGGCATCCGCGGGTTTACCCAGGTAGATATCAAGCAGGAAGGCCAGGTTAAGGATTGCGGGCGCGTAGTCTGGATCGGCGGCCAGCGCGGCGCGGTAATACCGCCCTGCCTCATCGAATTCGCCAGCGCTCCGGGCAATCACACCCAGATGATTCAACGCCTGGACATGTTCGGCATTTACCGCAAGCGCGCGCTCAAACCACTGTGTCGCGGTATCGGTATCCCCCTCCTGTAAAGCAATGATGCCAAGATTGGCCATGGGTCCGGCCTTGTCCGGGTAGTCACCGACCAATTGCTCAAAACGGGTCCGGGCTTCGGCAAGGTCGCCCTGTTCCATGGCCTGGACTGCCTCACTGAATGAGGCCTCAATAACCGCCTGCTCGGCTTGCACGTCAGGCTCTGGCGGCGTCGGAGCCGTCGCACATCCAGACAATGCGAGTATCATGAAAAGCCAGAGCCCACCGGCCTTAATCGATTTCATAGACAACCCCCGAGGTCACTTCCTCTTTTCGGTAACGCCCCGGCAGAAGCACTTTGAGGGCCTCGTAGCTGCGCTTGACCCACTCATCAAAAATGCCCTCCCGGGCCCGCCGGATGTTCTGCTCGTGGATATCGATGGCGTTGTCCTCAAACGGGTAGGCCTGCTCTTCCAGCAATAGCTCGTACTGTGCCAGTTCAAGCTCGCTCAATCCGGTGGGCCGTTCAGAGTCCATCAGGTCGGCACCGAGGCGCCCATAGATATGAGCAATCTGGTAGCCTGCCTCGGTCGAGAACGACGAGAGTCCGTAACTGGCGGTCTTCTTGTAGGCAATGACTGCCCGCTCAAGCGCGTCTGTCTTTGCTGTCATACTCTCGTTCAGAGGCAGAGTCAGGCGAATACTGTCGTACCTGGCAAGAGCATCGCGGGCGAGAACGGCAGAGGCTGACGCTGCAAGGTAGCGCATGCGATCGTCCGCCGCCTCTGGGGCCTCGTCCACCGTTTCCATCTGCTTGCGAAGCCAGTAGTCCCGTTTTTCGATATCCCCTACTTCCTGGTAAAGCTCGGACAGCCGATTGGCCGCCTCCAGGTAGACATCTGCCGGCTCGGGATGGCTGTTGGCGTAATTGCGCCAGGTGTCGATCGCCTTTTCCCGATTGCCGGCCTGATCGTAAAGTTCTGCGGCAATCAACAGATTTTCCCTTCGCTCCTCCGGCGTTGTCGCCAAGGCCACCATTTGCTGAAGTTCGTCGGCGGCTTTCTCCCACTGCTCCGTTTCGCGATAGGCCAACGCCAGTTTTGCCGGGACCGTGTCGATCAGTTCGTGATCCGGGAAAGCCCTTCGGAAATTGCTCAGCACACCGATGGCCTGATCCCAGAGATTGGCGGTGATTAGAAGTGAGGCCGCATCGTATTCCGCATTTGCCCGCAGAACGGACTCGGGCACAGCACTGCCGACC
>JAWWAT010000223.1:0-5973 GCA_033721635.1 Marinobacter sp.
CAGTGGCTGGCCTTGTTGCGCCAATGCCGGTTGCGTCGGGCTCTGACTGTTGGTCTGGTAGTTTTGGTAGGCTTTCCAGGCTAAGACACCCACGCCGGCAAGGGCGCCGTATTTCAGGGCTTTGCCTCCCATCTTCCGGCCGCGCTTCGAACCCAGCATCATGCCCAGGGCTCCGCCGCCCAGCAGGCTCTTCACGTCGATGCCTGAACCGGAACCCTGACCGCCCCTCAATTGGCTGCCAAGGCTATTCACCACCTTGTTGACATCCATGCCTCCCCTCTGGGACTGAGTGCCCTGGGCCTGTTTCATTACCTGGTTCAGTACAGACATCACGTTCATTTGCCAGCTCCTCTTTCGGATAACCTGCGACGCATCGAGGGAAGTGTACGCTGACGGAGGCCATGGGTTCATGGGCTCGGTCTTAGCCTGTAGTCATGTTTGGCGGCATTTAGTTCCATGCATAACCGGCTGAACGCATCTGCTGCCGAATTGGCGCTTCGATCGACTATCTGCGACCATTCGTCGCACTCTCAAACTTGGATCTGCGGGGCCGCCTCTCTATTCTGTAGACCAACATCATCGACAAGGAACTCTGGACATGAAGTACTGCCTGAGCGTGTTTGTGCTGGCGTTGGCCCTGGTTGCCCCGACGACTCTAGCCCATGATTACAGCCAGGGTCCCGTCAAGGTCGATCATCCCTGGAGCCGACCTACACCGCCTGGTACGCCCATGGGGGTGGGATATCTAAAAATTTCTAACAGTGGCACCAGTGATATTGCCTTGGTTGGTGCTGCGACGCCCCGAGCCGGTCATGTCTCTATTCATGAAACCAGCATGCACGACGGCGTCATGCGAATGCAGCCCGTTAAAGGTGGTTTAATCATTCCGGCGGGTGAAACTGTAGAGCTGAAACCGCACAGTTTTCACCTGATGCTGGAAAAACTGAAAAGCCCGTTGCGCGAGGGTGAGAGCATTCCGCTGACCCTGAGCTTTGAGGGCGCGGGAGAGATGAAGGTTGAGCTGGTGGTGGAGTCCCTTGATGGTCGGGCGGACGCACCAAAGAAAATGGACCATTCAGGTCATGATATGGACCACAGCGGGCACTGAAGCCTTGCAGAGTGGGGCGTGAGCCCCACTTAGTTTTCCCGGTCTTCGGCACTTTCCTCCGCCTCGACTTCGGCTTTGCGCGCCTGGATCTTCCGCATCTTTTCATCGGAGATGTGGAACTTGTTGGCGCTGTCCCGAAGCATCAGAAGGCTGCCGACGACCAGGGCTATCGCGAGTAACAGGAATATCCAACCAATCAGTGGCATAGGCCTGTCTCCTTTGGTTTCGGCTTTTCTTTATAGTGGACCAGACAATGGCGGACCACAACCGCTACTCACAGATTCGTGGGATCCAGTCTGTAATAATTCTGCAGGGCCTTATAAACCTCGGGTTGCTCGTGCTTGAGATGGCCCGGCTGCTGGAAAAACGCCTCGGTCAGGACCGCAAAGAATTCTGCCGGTTCGGTGGCGCCGTAGGGGTCGAGCCATGGCTTATGGTGGTGATGCAGGGAGTGTCTCAGGTGTTCATAGGCACGGGTCATTGAAGTCTGCCAGTGCCTGGCCTGTTCTCCGTCCAGTGGTGGAGCGCCGTCCGCGGTGCCGTCGAGATAATCCAGTTGGTGTGCAAACTCGTGGAGTATCACGTTGTGACTGCTGTGAGGATTTTCGGCGGCCTCCTCACATTCCCTCCAGGCCAGCACCACCTGGCCGCGGCTTGAGGCCTCGCCGGCTCGGATTTCATTGCTCTCGCTGACAATCATCCCGTCACTTTCGATGTCTCTGACATGGTAGGCGTCTGGATAGACCAGAATGCTGCTTATCTCATCAAAATCCGAGTATGGGCGAGCAAGAATGAGTAAACACGCATGGCCGGCAATGGTGACCCTGACATTGTCATCCACTTCGAAGCCGTCACAGCCGTAAAACTCCTTCTCCGAGAGGAAAAGTTGAACCCTTTGCTCCAACGCACGCTTCAATGTGTCAGGAAGTTTTTGGTAAAGCGGTACACTGGACTCGAGTTGTCGCCGCCAGGAGGTTGGAAAGGGGGATTGCAGAGTCCGTTCTCGCCGCCAGGTGCGGTAGAAAAAGAGGTAGAAAACGGATCCTGCGATCAGGGTCACTGCAAAGACTGCGAAAACAAGTGCTGCTGACATGCTGCTCCCAGCGACCGTTAATTGAACTAGCCTCTATCTTACAGAAAAATCCCATCTGTAAGGGGGCAGGTTTCGTATTGCCGGTTGTTCTCGAAAGCAGGGGATGTGAAGCTGCAGGAAATTTACTGATCGTCGAGGAGGCTGATATGTCAGAGAATTCGGTTGTAGTGGTGACCGGTGCAAACCGGGGTATTGGTCTGGAGCTTGCCCGGCTTTATGCGGGCCGCGGCTATTCCGTGATCGGGGTCTGTCGGGAAAGCTCGCCGGAGCTGGAAGAGATTGCCACGCAGATTATCGACGGCGTCGACCTGACGACGGATGAAGGGGTGGGTAAGCTCGTGGCCGGCCTGAAAGGCAAAGATATCGATTTGTTGATTAACAATGCCGGCTTGTTGCAGGACGAGAAGCTCGGCAGTATCGATTTTGATTCCATCCGCACCCAGATGGAAATCAACGCTTATGCCCCGCTGAGAGTGGCTGAAGCGCTGGTTGACCAGATCCCCTCCGGAGGCAAAATCGCCAATATCACCAGCCGCATGGGTTCTATCGCCGACAACGACTCCGGCGGCAGGTATGGATACCGCGCCTCCAAGGCCGCGCTTAACGCCTTTGGTAAGTCACTGGCGATGGATCTGAAGCCCCGCGGCATTGCCGTGGCCCAGCTGCATCCCGGCTATGTTCAGACCCGCATGGTGAATTTTGGCGGGCTGATCACCCCGGAAGAATCGGCGAAAGGCCTGGCTGAGCGCATTGATGGCCTGAGCCTGGAGAATACCGGGTCGTTCTGGCACAGCAATGGCGACGAGCTACCGTGGTAAGGTAGCAACTTAACTCAAGTGGAAGGATCATTCTGATGGGGCTTGCGATTGCACTGCACGTTCTGGCTGCGGTTATCTGGGTTGGCGGCATGTTTTTCGCCTACATGGCGATGCGTCCAGCTGTGGTGGAGGTGGTGGAAGCTTCCCAGCGTGGCGTTCTGTGGTCCAGGACACTTGAACGTTTCTTTCGGTGGGTGTGGCTCTCCGTTGTGTTGCTCCTGGTTACCGGCTACTGGATGATTTTCAGTGTCTTCGGCGGTATGGCGGGTGCTGGCTGGCACATCCACGCCATGCAGACGCTTGGGCTGGTGATGATGCTGCTCTACTTCCATGTGTATTTTGCCCCTTTTCGGCGGCTTAAGCGGGCGGTTGCAGACAAGGATCCTCAGACGGGCGGTGTTCAGGTGGGAAAAATTCGCCGGCTTGTGGGTATCAACCTGATCCTGGGCCTAATCGTGGTCGCGATAGGGTCGGGCGGTCGGTACCTGTAACCGGCTAGGCGATTAGGGACCGATACCATGTCTGATATTCGAAAGAGAGCCATTGCCGGCCTGAAGGCCGGGGATTCGTTTACCCTGGCACGAACGTTCACCGAGGATGAGACCCTGTCTTTTGGCGAGATCAGTCGCGATCAGAACCCGGTCCACTACAGCGACGAGTTCGCGCAAGCCAAGAACCTGCAGGGTAAAATCTGCCACGGCCTGCTGGTTGGAGGAATGATCACGGAAGCGGGAGGCCAGATTGGCTGGCTGGCGTCAGGGATGAATTTTCGTTTCCGTCGGCCAGTGTATTTCGGCGATACCATCACCTGTGTCTTCACCATCACCGAAGTGGATGAGCGTAACCGGGCCCGGGCCGAAGCGATACTCTCGAATCAGCACGGTGAGCCGGTCATCGAAGCCTGGTTGACGGGGGTTCTGCCCGGACCCAGGGAACGGGAGGTATTGTCTGCATTGGTCAGCGAACAGAAAACGACGTCGGCCAGCTGAATAGTGCCAGCCAGTGTTTCAGTCCTCTTCGGCGTCCCTCATTCGTTCCTGCCGTTCCCATTCTTCTTCTTTAGCTGCATCAATGATTTCCATCAGTTCATCGACGTTGGCAGCGGTATCATCGTGCTGGAAACAACCCGTGAGTTTGCTTTCCGGGTACAGGTCGCCTGATTCGTAGAGTGCCCAGATCTCCTTGGCATAATCGGTGTTCAACAGCTCCGGCGCGAATCGGCCAAAATACCGGCGCATATTGTCCACGTCGCGCTCGAGCATGCGTTCCGCGTTATTATTCCCGGCGGCGTTGACTGCCTGGGGGAGATCAATGATGACCGGTCCGTTGGCGTCGACCAGAACATTGAATTCCGATAGGTCCCCATGGATTAACCCTGCGCTCAGCATCCGCACCACCTCTCGGATCACCTGGCCATGGAAATCCCGGGCCTGTTCCGGGGAAAGGGTCACATCATCCAGCCTGGGTGCGGCCTTGCCATCCTCGTCGGCCACCAGCTCCATCAGTAGCACACCGTCCACAAAGCCCATAGGTTCGGGAACCCGGACACCCGCGGCAGCAAGCCGGTAGAGGGCATCCACCTCGGCATTGAGCCAGGCATCTTCCTGTTCCTTCTGGCCGTATTTGGTTTTCTTGCTCATGGCGCGGGCACGGCGGCTGTTCCGGACCTTACGGCCTTCCTGGTATTCCACCGCCTGCTTGAAGCTTCGCTTGGAGGCTTCCTTGAAGACCTTGGCGCAACGAGTCTGGTCGCCGCAGCGTACCACATAAACCTGCGCTTCCTTGCCACTCATAAGCTGGTAGAGCACTTCGTCCACCATGCCGTCATTGACAAGTGGTTGTAATCTCTTCGGTACTTTCATAAAACCTTTCAGACGGACAGTAAGTCGGCCAGCCACGTTCATTGATCTGGAACAAGACTGGATGCGGGCAGCACAGGGACAATGACTGCTACGGAGCATAGCCTACATGAAAATTGTTTTCCTGATCCTGTTGATTAGTGTGGTTGCTGCCACCGTCGCCTTATGGTTCTGGCGACAGGCTGACCACAATGCGGACCAAGCCGCCTTGGCGAGGTTGGCGGCTCTGCAGCCGGCTTCACCGGGGCGTTTTGATCTTTCTCTCCTTGAGGGGCTGCCGGAGCCCGCCCGGCGGTATTTCCAGTACACCATTCAGCCCGGCACACCGCTATTTACTGTGGCCCGGATATCAATGACCGGGAAGTTTGGCATGGGCAATCGGGAATCGCCCGACTACATGGATATGGAGGCCACCCAGATGCTGGCCATGCCCGAAGGCTTTATATGGAAGATGAGTGCCAGCCGTGGCGCCCTTCGGGTTTCCGGCTCGGATACGGACCAGTGGACGCGGTTCTGGCTGATGGGCTTGTTGCCGGTTGCCCGGATGGGCGGTGGCCCGGATCACACACGTTCGGCATTCGGCCGTTATGTGGCAGAGTCGGTGTTCTGGACGCCCGCCGCCCTGCTGCCGGGCCAGGGGGTTAAGTGGGAGCTTGTTGATGTAAATACGGCGCGGGTGATTGTCCGCCATGATGGTATGGAGCAGGCTGTGGATGTTGTTGTGGCTGAAGACGGCCATCCCCTCCAGGTAAGTTTCGACCGGTGGAGTAATGCGAATCCGGAAAAAGTTCACCGTCTGCAGCCTTTTGGCGGTTACCTGTCAGAGTTTCGGGAGTTTGACGGGTTTCTTTTGCCGACCCGCGTGGAAGCCGGGAATTTCTTCGCCACGGAGGATTATTTTCCGTTCTTCATTGCTGAAGTGACCCACGTCGAATTTCCTCAATCCAAAGCCTTCGGGAGTGGTGACTGATGTCCCTGATGGTACTGGTTACCCAGGTTGTATTGCCGGTTCTTCTCCTGGTTTGGCTGGCATTGTTTCCAGCTCGAGGAATGCTCGCACTTGGTGTGCAGATACTGTCGGTTGCAGCAGTACTC
>JAWWAT010000224.1:0-5961 GCA_033721635.1 Marinobacter sp.
CTGGATCGTCCGGGTGTACTGGCCAAGATTGCCTCCATCCTGAGTGAGCATGGCATCAATATCGAGTCGATCATGCAGAAGGAGTCCGAGCTGAAGGACGGTCGTATTCCGGTGATCATCCTGACCCACACCGTTCAGGAGCGTCAGATCAACCGTGCGATTGAAGAACTGGAAGCTCTGTCCGACACCGATGGTCATGTTGTCCGCATCCGCGCTGAAAACTTCAACTGACAGGTACGAACGTGAGATACATCAGTACGCGGGGTGAAGCCCCCGCACTGGGCTTTGAGGATGTTTTGCTGACCGGTCTGGCGACGGACGGTGGCCTCTACGTTCCCGAATCCCTGCCGCATTTCAGTCTCGAAGAAATCCGTAGCTGGCGTGGAATTTCCTATAGCGAGCTGGCTTTCAACGTCATGCACCCGTTCGTGGATGATGCTGTGCCTGCGGACGATTTCCGAAAGATGCTGGACGAGACCTACTCGGTCTTCGCCCACCGGGCCGTGGCTCCGCTGGTTCAGCTGGACACCAATGAATGGGTCATGGAACTGTTCCGCGGCCCGACCCTGGCGTTCAAGGACTTCGCCCTGCAGCTGTTGGGGCGCCTTCTTGATTATGTCCTGGAAAAGCGGAAGCAGCACGTGGTTATCATGGGGGCAACCTCAGGTGATACCGGCTCGGCTGCGATCGAGGGCTGTCGCAAGTGCGAGCATGTGGATATTTTCATTCTGCATCCGCACCAGCGCGTATCCGAAGTCCAGCGCCGCCAGATGACCACGGTTCAGGGTGACAACATCCATAACATTGCGGTGCGTGGCAACTTCGATGACTGTCAGCGCATGGTAAAGGAGAGCTTCGGCAACCAGTCCTTCCTGGGCGGGAAAACCCAGCTGGCAGCCGTGAACTCCATCAACTGGGCGCGGATCATGGCCCAGATTGTGTACTACTTCCACGCGTCCCTGGCCCTCGGTGGTCCGGATCGCAGCATGGCGTTCTCGGTGCCCACCGGGAACTTCGGCGATATCTTTGCCGGCTACCTGGCCAAGAAGATGGGGCTGCCCATCTCCCAGCTGGTCATTGCCACTAACCGCAACGATATCCTGCATCGTTTCATGAGCGGCAACAAATACGAACAGCACCAGCTGGAACACACCCTGTCTCCGAGTATGGATATCATGGTGTCCAGCAACTTCGAGCGCCTGCTGTTTGACCTCCATGGTCGCGACGGGTTGGCGGTGAAAACCCTGCTGGAGAACGCAGCCAAAGGCCCGGTGAGCATCGAGGATTACCGCTGGAAGCACGCCCGCAAGCTGTTTGACAGCGACGCGGTGGATGACAAGGCCACCTGTGACACCATCCGTGAGATCTACGATCAGAACGAGTATCTCCTGGATCCTCATACTGCTATCGGCGTTCGCGCTGCGCGCAACTGTCGTCGCGATCCGGCGGTGCCAATGATCACCCTGGGCACTGCCCACCCGGCCAAGTTCCCGGATGCCGTTGCCGAGTCCGGCGTCAGCGTCGAGCCGCCTCTGCCGGCCCACATGGCCGACCTGTTCGAGCGGGAAGAGCGCTACACGGTGCTGGACAACAACATTGCCGGTGTTCAGGAGTTTATTGCCAAGCACTGGAAAAACGCCTGATCGGGTATGACACCAAAAAAGATCCTGCGTCGCCCCCAGCCAGAGACCTTCGCGGACTGGGGGCAAAACCTGCCCCCCCTGCTTCGCCGCCTGTACGCCGCCCGTGGCGTTTCTTCCGATGAGCAGCTCAGCTACACGCTGAAACACCTGGCATCGCCCATGTCACTTCGTGGCATCGACCGGGCCGTCGAACTTCTTGCGGAAGCGATCGAGCAGCAACAGCAGGTGCTTGTCCTCGGCGATTTCGATGCCGATGGCGCCACCAGCACGGCCGTCGCCATGCTTGGTCTTTCAATGCTGGGTCTGCAAAGCATCGATTTTCGCGTCCCCAGCCGTTTTGCCGACGGCTACGGCCTGACGCCGGGTATTATTGAGCGCTTGCGCGATGAAGGTCAGCTTCCCGACCTGATGGTTACCGTCGATAACGGCATATCTGCTATTGAGGGCGTTCGAGCGGCCAAAGAACTTGGCGTAAAGGTGGTGGTGACCGATCATCACCTGGCGGGCGAAGAGCTCCCGGACGCCGATGCCATCGTCAATCCCAACCAGCCGGGCTGCCCGTTCCTGAGCAAGAACGCCGCCGGTGTTGGCGTGATGTTTTATGTTCTTACGGCGTTGCGCAAGCAGCTTCGGGAAACCAATCGTCTTCCGGAGCCAGAACCCAATCTGGGGAGCCTCCTGGATCTGGTGGCGCTCGGCACAGTGGCCGATGTTGTGCCTCTCGATCACAACAACCGGATCTTCGTGGAGCAGGGCCTGCGCCGGATCCGTCAGGGCGAGGCGCGACCCGGCATCCTGGCGCTGCTGGAAGTGGCGGGCCGGGACCACACGGCAATCAGCTCAACCGACCTCGGATTTGTGGTCGGGCCCCGCCTGAATGCCGCCGGGCGGCTGGATGACATGAGCGTCGGCATTGCCTGCCTGCTGGCCGACAGCCCGGATGAAGCGCGGCGCCTGGCCAGGGAGCTGGACACCTTCAACCGGGAACGTCGCACCATAGAAAAAGACATGAAAGCGCAGGCCCAGGATCTGCTGGCCTCCATGTCCCTGGATCTTGAGGGGCTGCCCTGGGGGCTGGCCCTGTTTGATTCCGACTGGCATCAGGGTGTCATCGGCATCCTCGCGGCCCGGATTCGAGAACAGACCCACAGGCCCACCATTGCCTTTGCGCCGGACGATAATGGCGAGGACATCAAAGGCTCTGCCCGGTCCATCCCGGGGTTGCATATCCGTGATGTGCTCGCCGTTGTCGATTCACGCCATCCCGGCATGCTGAAGAAGTTCGGCGGCCACGCCATGGCCGCCGGCATGACCCTGGCCAAAGCGGATCTGGATGCCTTCTCAGAAGCCTTCGATCGGGCAGTGCGCGACAGCGCCTCCGCCGAAGACCTTGAGGCTGCAATCACTACCGATGGCCCTTTGGCCCTGGACGAGCTTTCCCTGGATACCGCCGCACTGCTAAAGCGAGCTGGCCCCTGGGGGCAGCATTTCCCGGAGCCGTTGTTCGACGGCGAGTTTCGGGTGGTGAGCCAGCGAATCGTCGGGGAAAACCATCTGAAGCTGGTTCTGCAACCGGTTGAGGGCGGCGGCATTATCGACGGCATTGCCTTCAATACCGGGCCGGAAGTGCCTGATTACACCCGAACCGGTGCCCGGGTTGTTTACAAGCCGGATGCCAATACCTTCCGGGGTCGGACCAATCTGCAGTTGCTGGTGGATTACCTTGAGCCGCTTTCCTGATCCTGCCTGCATCCCGCTTACTCTGAAGTAGCGGTCAACCACGGCTGATTTACGAACCGATTTCCGGTAAACTCCGGCCTCTATTTTTACTCACCATTTTCAAGAGCGAGTAAGGGTTTCATGGAAATTAATCCCATTGTGACGAAGATTAAAGAGCTTCGTGAGCGCACTGAAGCGCTCAGGGGGTATCTTTGACTACGATCAGCGTAGTGAACGACTGATCGAAGTTGAGCGCGAACTGGAGCAGCCAAGTGTCTGGGACGACCCCGAGCGGGCTCAGGCTTTGGGCAAAGAGCGCGCGGATCTTGAACTGATCGTCAAGACCATCGATAACCTCACCTCCGGGCTGGAAGACGCCGAGGGACTGCTGGACATCGCTGCAGAAGAAGAGGATGAGGGCACCGTTGCCGAGATCGAATCGGATCTCGAGGGACTTGATAGAGAGCTCGAGAAGCTCGAATTCCGCCGTATGTTCTCCGGCGAGATGGACGCCAACAACGCCTACCTCGACATCCAGGCCGGCTCCGGGGGTACCGAAGCCCAGGACTGGGCCAACATGCTCCTGCGCATGTACCTGCGCTGGGCCGAACGCCGGGGCTTCAAGGCCGAGATTGTTGAATTGATGGAGGGCGACGTGGCCGGCATCAAGAGCGCCACCATTCACATCCAGGGCGATTACGCCTATGGCTGGCTACGCACGGAAACCGGCGTTCACCGGCTGGTGCGTAAATCACCCTTCGATTCCGGCAACCGCCGTCATACTTCGTTCTCTTCCGTGTTCGTGTCACCGGAGGTGGATGACAGCTTTGAAATTGAAATCAATCCTGCGGATCTGCGGGTGGATGTCTACCGTGCCTCTGGCGCCGGTGGTCAGCACGTTAACCGGACCGAGTCGGCGGTACGTCTGACTCACAACCCCACCGGCATTGTCGTGGCCTGTCAGGCTGGCCGGAGCCAGCATCAGAACAAGGACCAGGCCATGAAACAGCTGAAGGCCAAGCTGTTTGAGCGTGAGATGCAGGAGCGTAACGCCGAGAAGCAGAAGGCCGAGGACGCCAAGGCCGATATCGGTTGGGGCAGCCAGATCCGTTCCTACGTTCTGGACGACAGCCGTATCAAGGACCTGCGTACCAAGGTTGAAACCAGTAATACCCAGTCGGTGCTGGACGGTGACATTGACAAGTTCATCGAAGCCAGCCTGAAGATGGCGCTGTAACCAGCGCCTTTGCCACGCTAACCCGGACAACCCGATTCCTAGTGAGCCAAAATGACTGATCAAACTCAGAATGCCGCACAGCATGAGGACAACAAGCTGATTGCCGAGCGCCGCGCCAAATTGTCAGAGATGCGCGACCAGGGCAACGCCTTCCCGAACGACTTCCGTCGTGACGCCACCGCCGCCGAACTGCAGGCAAAATACGGCGAAAAAACCAAGGAAGAGCTGGAGTCCCTCGGTATCAAGGTGGCCATTGCCGGCCGCATGATGCTCGATCGCAAGGCATTCAAGGTGGTTCAGGACATGACCGGCCGGATCCAGATCTATGCTTCCAAGGATGTCCAGAAAGACACCAAGCATTGGGATCTTGGGGACATCGTGGGCGTCCGTGGCACGCTGTCCAAATCGGGCAAGGGCGACCTGTATGTGACCATGGATGAGTATGTGCTGCTCACCAAGTCCCTGCGTCCGCTGCCTGAGAAGCACAAGGGCCTGACGGACACGGAAGCCCGCTACCGCCATCGCTATGTTGACCTGATGGTCAACGAGGACAGCCGCCGGGTTTTCTATGCTCGTTCGAAGATCATCAGCGCCATGCGCCAGTACTTCACCGACCGGGACTTCATGGAAGTGGAAACCCCGATGCTTCAAGTGATCCCTGGCGGTGCCACCGCACGCCCCTTCGTGACCCATCACAACGCGCTGGGCATCGACATGTACCTGCGGATTGCCCCTGAGCTTTTCCTGAAGCGCCTGGTGGTTGGCGGGTTCGAGCGAGTATTCGAGATCAACCGGAACTTCCGAAATGAGGGGCTTTCCACCCGTCACAACCCGGAATTCACCATGGTCGAGTTCTACCAGGCTTACGCGGACTATAACGACCTGATGGATCTTACCGAGGACATGCTGCGCACCATCACCCAGAAGGTGCTGGGCACGACCACGGTCGTGAACACCCGCACCCTGTCGGATGGCACCGACGAAACGATCGAATACGATTTCGGCAAAACCTTCGAGCGCCTGACCGTGGTTGATGCCCTCCTGCGCTACAACCCGGACATCAAGCCTGAACAGCTGGCGGATGATGCCAGTGCTCGTCAGGTGGCGAAAAACCTGGGTATTCATCTGAAGGATGGTTGGGGCCTGGGCAAAGTTCAGATCGAGATCTTCGAGGCGACGGCCGAGCATCGCCTGATGCAGCCGACGTTTATCACCGAGTATCCGAAAGAAGTGTCGCCCCTGGCGCGCTGTAAAGACAGCAACCCGTTCGTCACAGAGCGTTTCGAGTTCTTCGTGGGTGGTCGCGAAATTGCCAATGGTTTCTCGGAGCTTAACGACGCTGAAGATCAGGCAGAGCGCTTC
>JAWWAT010000225.1:0-5951 GCA_033721635.1 Marinobacter sp.
GCATCGCGGATATCCGGGTGGGTGAAGAAGGCCAGGAAGGGCTCAGCGCCTTCCTGAACAAGCGCAAGGCCAACTGGGTTCCGGAGGAAGAATAACAATGTTCAGCAAGATACTGATCGCCAACCGGGGCGAAATCGCCTGCCGGATCATACAAACCGCCCACCGCATGGGCATTCGCGTCGTCGCCGTCTATTCCGAGGCCGATGCCAATGCACGGCATGTGGCCATGGCCGACGAAGCCTTTCACATCGGCCCCGCGCCCAGCTCCGAGAGCTACCTGCGGGCTGAAAAGATCATCGAGATTGCCAAGAAGAGTGGCGCCCAGGCTGTTCATCCGGGCTACGGTTTCCTTTCGGAAAACACCGCGTTCGCCGAAGCCTGTGAAGCCAACAACATTGTCTTCATCGGCCCGCCCTCCTCGGCCATTGCCGCCATGGGCTCGAAGTCCGCGGCCAAAGCCATCATGGAAGAAGCCGGTGTTCCCCTGGTCCCCGGTTACCACGGCGACGACCAGTCGGTGGAAACCCTGCGGGCCGAAGCCGAGAAATGCGGCTTCCCGCTGTTGCTCAAAGCTGTCGCCGGCGGCGGCGGTAAAGGCATGCGCGTGGTCAACAGCATGGGCGAATTCGACGATGCCCTGGCGGCCGCCAAACGGGAAGCCCAGAACGCCTTTGGCAACCCTGACATGCTGATCGAACGCTACCTGACCCAGCCACGGCACGTGGAGATCCAGGTGTTCTGCGACAAGGACGGCAAGGGCGTGTACCTGGCCGAGCGCGACTGCTCCGTGCAGCGCCGCCACCAGAAAGTCCTGGAAGAAGCCCCGGCTCCGGGTCTGAGCGAAGACACCCGCAAGGCCATGGGCGAGGCCGCCGTACGCGCGGCCCAGGCCATCAACTATGTGGGCGCCGGCACCGTCGAATTCCTCTACGACGTGGACGGCTCCTTCTTCTTCATGGAGATGAACACCCGCCTGCAGGTAGAGCACCCGGTTACCGAAATGGTCACCGGCCAGGATCTGGTGGAATGGCAACTGAAAGTGGCCTGGGGCGAACCCCTGCCACTAGAGCAGTCACAGGTAAAAACCCGTGGCCACGCTCTGGAAGCGCGGATCTATGCCGAAGACCCGGACCAGGACTTCCTGCCGGCCACCGGCAACCTGCGCTACCTGAGCACCCCGGATGAAAGCGCCCACGTACGGGTAGACACCGGTGTGACCGAAGGCGACGACATCAGCATCCACTACGACCCGATGATCGCCAAACTCATCGTGTGGGACGAAACCCGCGACCAGGCCATCAACCGCATGGTCCAGGCCCTGGAGCACTACCGCATTGCCGGCGTGAAGACCAACATCCGGTTCCTGCACGCCCTGGCCGACGCCCAGCCGTTCCGGGAAGCAGACCTGACCACCGGTTTCATTGAGGATCACCGGGAACTGCTGTTCCCGAAATCCAAGCTGGATACCCACAAGGCGTTGGTACTGGCTGCCGGTTTTGTTCTGGAACAGCGCAAATCCCGGGAAGTGGTCAGCACCGACCCCTGGTCACCGTTCGGCCGCCAGAACAGCTGGCGCATGAACTCCGAATACGCCCAGCCACTGCAACTGCAGGTGGGTGAGGAGATTCACGACCTCAAGGTGCTGGAGCGGGATGACCGCTATCAGGTTTACGTGGGCGACAGCGTCTACAACCTCACTGCCCGCCTCGATGACGATTATCTGCAAGCCGTCATCAACGGCCACCGCATCAGCATCCACGGCAACCTGCACAACGACCATCTGGTCCTGTTCTACGAAGGCGACACCTTCAATTGCACCGTGTACAAGGAAAGCTACGGCTTCGAGGAAATGGCCGGCGAAGGCAGTCTGGCAGCGCCCATGAACGGCGCCATCGTGGCCGTACAGGCCAAAGTCGGTGACAAAGTCACCGCCGGCCAGAGCCTGGTGATCATGGAAGCCATGAAGATGGAACACGCCATCAAGGCCCCGGCCGACGGCGTGGTCACCGAAATCTTCTTCGCCGAAGGCGATCAGGTTTCCGAAGGTGCCGAACTGATTGCCATTGAAGTGAACGAAGAGGAGGCAGGCTGATGGCCTTTCCCAAACAGGTTCGCCTGGTTGAGATGAGCCCCCGGGACGGACTCCAGAACGAGCCCGGCCCGGTGATTGCCACCGCCATCAAAACCGGACTGATCGACCGACTGGCAGACAGCGGCCTGAGCCACATCGAGGCCGCCAGCTTCGTGTCCCCGAAATGGGTGCCGCAAATGGGCGATGCGGCCGAAGTAATGGCCGGCATCAACCGCAAGGCTGGCGTTCGCTACTCCGCCCTCACCCCGAACCTGAAGGGGTTTGAAGGGGCACTGGCGGCCAAGGCCGACGAGGTGGCCGTCTTCGGCGCCGCGTCCGAATCCTTCACCAAAAAGAACATTAACTGCACCATCGCCGAAAGCCTCGAGCGTTTCGCCCCGGTGGTGGAAGAAGCCCGCAAACACGGCATCCCCGTGCGCGGCTATGTTTCTACCGTGATGGGCTGCCCGTACGAAGGCGACATCGCCCCGGAACAGGTAGCCTCCGTGGCCAAGGCCCTGTTCGACATGGGCTGCCACGAAATCTCCCTGGGCGACACCATCGGCGTCGGCACGCCGCTGAAAGCCAAACGCATGCTTGAAGCCGTTGCCGCGCACGTACCCATGGAAAAGCTGGCTGCCCATTTCCACGACACCTATGGCCAGGCCTTGGCCAATCTCTATGCGGTACTGGAAGAAGGTGTGTCAGTGATCGATGCCTCCGTCGCCGGCCTCGGCGGCTGCCCCTACGCCAAGGGCGCCTCCGGCAACGTCGCCACCGAAGACGTGCTATACCTGCTTAACGGTCTGGGCATCGAAACGGGCGTCGATCTGGACAAGCTGGTCGCCACAGGCGAGTGGATCTGCGGCCAGTTGAACCGTCACAACGGCTCCAAGGTCGGCCAGGCAATGGGCGGTAACTGTTAAAACCAGGAGTAGTCATGAGCAACAAGAATGTGGTCGCACTGGATCTGCCAATTCCCGAGATCAGCGACATGCCGGAGGACACCCAGAAGTACTTCCAGATCTGCCAGGAAAAGCTGGGCATGATCCCGAACGTGCTCACCGCCTACAGCCAGAACCTGAAGCAGCTGGAAGGCTTCACCCGCCTGTACAATGAGCTTATGCTCGGTGAGAGCGAACTCTCCAAACTGGAACGGGAAATGGTGGCCGTGGTGGTCTCTTCCGAGAACAAGTGCTTCTACTGCCTGGTCGCCCACGGCGCCGCCGTACGAGTCCTGAGCGGCGATCCTCAACTGGGCGAGCATATGGTGATGAACTACCGCAGCGCCAAACTCGACAAGCGCCAGCGGGCCATGCTGGATTTCGCATCTCACCTTACCCGCTCACCGGCCACAGTTACCGAGGACGACGTCCAGGCACTGCGGGACGCCGGGCTCAGCGACCGAGGCATCTGGGATCTCAGCAACCTGATCGGTTTCTACAACATGTCCAACCGCGTGGCGATTGCCAGCGATATGCAACCTAACCCCGAATATCACAGTCAGAGTCGCTAGCAGGCAAACCACCCTGCTCGCCCTCGAATACAAAAACAATGGAGGCAGAGATATGAGCAAGACTCTACCAAGCTATACCAGCGGAACCGCGGAAGTGCCCCTGTTGGGCATGACCATCGGCGATATGCTCGACCGCACCGCAGAAAAATACCCGGACACCGAAGCCCTGGTGTGCCTGCACCAGGACATTCGCTGGACCTACAAAGAATTTGTTGAGAAGGTGAATGAAGCGGCCCGGGCCTTCATGGCCATCGGCGTGAAACGCGGCGATCGAGTGGGCATTTGGTCCCCGAACCGCTACGAGTGGACCGTTACCCAGTTCGCCACCGCCAAGGTCGGCGCCATCCTCGTCAACATCAACCCGGCCTACGGCGTGCATGAGCTGCAGTATGCACTGAATCTGGCGGGCATCAGCGTGCTGGTCACTGCGGACAGCTTCAAAGCCTCCAACTACCGCGAGATGATCTACGAACTCGCTCCCGAGCTGAAACGCAGTGCGCCGGGCAAGCTTAAGGCCGATCACGTGCCCGAGCTGCGCTCCGTGATCAACGTGCACGAAGACAAGCACGACGGCATGTGGACCTGGAAAGAGTTCGTCGGCTTCGGCAGCGATGTGTCCGAAGCCGACCTGGAAAAGCGCCAGGGCGAGTTACAGTTTGACGATCCCATCAACATCCAGTTCACCTCTGGCACCACGGGCAATCCCAAGGGCGCCACCCTGACTCACCACAACATCCTGAACAACGGGTATTTCGTGGCCGAGAGCCAGCTGTTCACCGAGAAAGATCGCCTGGTTATCCCGGTCCCGCTCTACCACTGCTTCGGCATGGTGATGGGCAACCTGGGCTGCATTACCCACGGCTCTACCATGATCTATCCGGATGAAGGTTTTGAGCCGAAATCCGTGCTGCAGGCGGTACACCAGGAGAAGGCGACGGCTCTTTATGGTGTGCCAACCATGTTCATCGCCGAGCTGGCCGATCCGGATTTTGAAACCTACGACCTCTCCACCCTTCGCACCGGCATCATGGCAGGCTCCATCTGCCCGGCCGAGGTGATGAAGAAGGTTAACGGCAAGATGAACATGAAAGAGGTTCAGATTGCCTATGGCATGACCGAAACCAGCCCGGTTTCCACCCAGACCAGCTCCCTCGACCCGTTCGAGAAGCAGGTCACCACGGTGGGCCGTACACAGCCGCACCTGGAAACCAAGATCGTCGATCCGGGCACGGGCAATGTGGTTCCGCGAGGCGAGATCGGTGAGCTCTGCACCCGTGGTTACAGCGTGATGCTGAAATACTGGAACAACGAAGAGAAAACCCGCGAAGCCATCGACAGCGCCGGCTGGATGCACACCGGCGACCTGGCCACCATGGACGAAGACGGCTACATCCAGATCGTAGGCCGCATCAAGGACATGGTCATCCGTGGCGGGGAGAACATCTACCCGAAAGAAATCGAGGAGTTCCTCTACACCCACCCGGCCATCGAAGAAGTGCAGGTAACCGGCATTCCCGATGACAAATACGGCGAAGAGCTGATTGCCTGGGTGAAGCTGGCCCCCGATGCGGCACCCGTCACGGCCGAAGACCTGCAGGCCTTCTGCAAGGGCAAGATCGCCCACTTCAAGATCCCGAAGAACTACAAGTTCGTGGATGAATTCCCGATGACCGTTACCGGGAAGATCCAGAAGTTCAAGATGCGGGAGATCTCAATCGAGGAGATGGGTCTGAAGAAGTAATCGCTTCCCTGCTTCTTCACAATATTCAAACCCCGGCTTTTGCCGGGGTTTGTCTTCTGGGGGTACTAAACCTAGCGAGACCTGGCTAGCACCAACCGCGCAGGTGCATCGCCTCTTCAATCCGCTTGAGCCCATTAATCCACGCGCCCAGGCGGACCGATTTAAGCTGGTGTTCGGCTGCGGTGCTTACGGCCTCACGGTAACTCCTCGCCAACCGCTCCTGTCGCAGGCGGTTAATGGTTTCAATATCCCAGTAATTGTCGGCAAGGCCCTGACTGCGTTCCATCTGGCACAGCTGTACGCTACCGGCATTGGCCAACACATCCGGAACGATGATCACGCCTTTATCCAACAGCATTGCATCGGCTTCTAATGTGGTTGGCGCATTTGCCGCCTCCACCAGCATCCGGGCCTGGATCCGGTCGGCGTTGTCCGCGGTAATCACTCCCTGAACCGAGGCAGGCACCAATACGGCACAGTCACATTCCAGCATGGCTTCGCTGGTGATCGATTCGCTGCCGGCAAAGTCCGAGACTCTTCCTGTAGATTTCTTGTGCGCCAACAGCCCCGGTATATCGAGCCCCTCGCTCGAGTAGACGCCGCCCCGGCTGTCGCAAACCGCC
>JAWWAT010000226.1:0-5921 GCA_033721635.1 Marinobacter sp.
CCTCAAGCAGATGGTCGCTGCACTATCAGTCGGTGTTTACAAAGGCACCCCAGTGGTGGATCTGGACTACCCGGAAGATTCCGAAGCCGAGACCGACATGAACGTGATCATGACCGACCAGGGCGGCTTTATTGAAATCCAGGGAACGGCGGAAGGTGCTCCGTTCGACCAGTCGGAACTGGACAGCATGCTGACTCTGGCGAAACAGGGTATTGAGCAGTTGTTTGAGATTCAGAAGGCTGCTTTGGAGGCCTGACGACTACTGATTAGGCCGCCCGCGTGTCCGGAGGGGGAAACCTTTCCGGGACACGCTACAAGCACATCCATGTGCGCTCGGCTCCGGCCTTCCCTGGCCGGAGACGGTCCCGGAAAGGTTTCCCCCTCCGAACCCGCTACTGTTCGAACAACTCTTAAAGTCCGGGACGCCTGTGTGGTTATGCTTCCCCAGACTGTTGAGGGCCAGGGACGGCCCGAAACAAGCGCACATGGATGTGCTCGTAGCGTGTCTGGGGAAGCATTGCCACACAGGCGTCTTCCCCCAGACTTAGAAGCCGATTTCGATGTCGTAATCCATGATCACCGGCGCGTGATCGGAGAAGCGCGTTGAATCGTCAATCCAGCCATCTTCGATGGTCTTGCGAATGCCGGGTGTCAGCAGCTGGTAATCCACCCGAATACCGGCATTCTTGCGGGAACCTTCGGCCTGCTCGGGCCACCAGGTAAACTGATTACTCTGCTTGTTGATCTCGCGGAAGCCATCAATGCAACCCATTTCATCGAACAGCCGGTCCAGCCAGGCACGCTCGTGGGGCAGGAAGCCGGAGAAGTCCAGCTTGTGGTAAAGGGGGCTGGCGTCGGTTACGTGATGGGCAGTCTGCAGGTTGGCGCAGAAGATGAACTGCCGGCGCTTGCGCAGGGTCTTCTGCATGTGCAGGCCGAAGGACTCCATGAACTCGTCCTTGTGGTCCAGCACGGTCAGATCGTCGTCGCCGACCAACTCTTCTTCGCGACCAAGGGCGCAGGGAGCAAGGACGCAGGCGACGGAAACCTTGTCAAAATCGGCCTGGATAAACCGACCCTCGCGATCCGCCTGCTCATTGGCAAATCCGTACATGATGGCTTTCGGAAAATGGCGGGTATAAATACCAACACCGCCATCCTCGTTTTTTTCGCCATCAATGAAATAGGCTTCGTAACCTTCCGGAATCAGGTTGTAGTCCTCAATCTCGTAGGCCCGCATACGGTGATCCTGGACACAGACCACGTCAGCGTCCTGCTCTGCCAGCCAGTCGAAAAAGCCTTTTTCAACGGCCTGGGCGAGGCCATTGACGCTGATTGATACTACCCGCATACGTGTTCCCTGATTCGGTTTGTGTGTATGATACCGGTTTTACGCGCTAATTAAAGATCAACACCCGCCAGAAGCCTTGTCATGCACGACTATCAGCAGAAATTTATCGAGTTTGCCATCCGCCGAAATGTACTACGCTTTGGTGAGTTCACGCTCAAGTCGGGCCGAACCAGCCCCTACTTCTTTAACGCTGGCCTGTTCAATACCGGGGACGACCTGCTTCAGTTAAGCAAGGCCTATGCCGCCGCGATCGCGCGCAGCGGACTGGATTATGACATTATTTTCGGCCCTGCCTATAAGGGCATTCCGTTGGCCACTGTCACAGCAATGGCGCTGGCTACAGACGGTAACAGCAAACCCTTTGCGTTTAACCGCAAGGAAAAGAAAGATCATGGTGAAGGCGGCAACATTGTTGGCGCACCGCTGCAGGGCAAGGTACTGATTGTTGATGATGTGATTACCGCCGGCACCGCGATCCGGGAATCCATCGACATCATCAGGGCCGCGGGAGCCGAACCGGCCGGTGTGCTTATTGCGCTGGATCGTCAGGAAAAAGGCAACGGCGAACTTTCCGCCATCCAGGAAGTGGAGAAGGAATTCGGCATCCCTGTGGTGAGCATCATTCATCTTGAGCAGGTGCTGGACTACCTTAAGGCCAACCCGGAGTTTGCCGGCCATGCCGAAAAGGTTGCCAGTTATCGGGATCGTTACGGAGTCTGATTGATGGTCAATCGTCTGACCGCACTTTCTGTCAAAGCTACGGCATTGGCGCTTGCCCTGGGCTTCTCTGCCCAGGTCGCCGCCAATATGTACCGTTACACGGATGAAAACGGCCAGATCGTCATCAGCAGCACCATTCCCCAGGAAGCCACCAAGCGTGGCTATGACATTCTGAGCAACAATGGGCGCGTCATTGAGACCATTCCTCCGGCGCCAACCGAAGAGGAGATTGCCGCCCGGGAAGCGGAAAAACAACGGCAGAAGGAACTGGCGGAACAACGCGAGAAGGACCGCGCACTGCTAAAGCGCTTCAGCCATCCGGATCAGGCGGTGAAGGCGATGCATCGGAAAATCCAGGAGCTTGAGGGCCTGATACAGCTCAAGCGAGGCAACATCTCGGTTATATCCAGCCAACTGGACAACGAGCAGAGCCGTGCCGCCAACATGGAGCGGGCCGGCCAAGAAATTCCCGAGGCCACGCTGGAAAAAATTCGGAGACTGGAAGCCCAGATACGCGACATCGAACGGGAAATCACCTCACAAACCCAGGAAATCGAAGAATTGCGCCGGGCGTTTGAGGCCGACATTGAGCGCCTGGAAGAGGTCACAGGCGAGGCGCGGACGCTGCCGCTGGATCATATCGAGACCGAAAACTGATCTTTCGCTGGAGCGTCCCTGCATAACAAAAAGGCCGCCGGATTTACCCGGCGGCCTTTTCTTTTCACTCACCTCTCGGTGAGAGGCTGTCCGCGATTCAGGCGGAAGCAGTGCTCTTCTTGGCAGTGGAAGTGGTCTTGCGCGCAGTGGTCTTGCGGGCAGCCGGCTTCTTCGGCTCAACAGATTTCTTGGCATCCTGCGCAGCGTCAGACACGTCTTCCGCGGCTTCTGCTACTGCATCAGCGCCTTCTGCAGCTTCTTTTTCCAGCTTGGCGACCAGATCACCAGCGAAGCTGCCAAAACGGCTGTTCAGGCTGCGCAGCTGCTCGAACAGGCTGTCGCTGTAGCCGTTGTAACGCTTACGCAGGGTCTTGACGCTGTATTCACGCGCTTCAGACTCCAGCTTCTCAGCGTAGTCGAACGGCTTGGAAGACAGCTTCTTCTGCTGCTCTTCAGCGGCGTTGATGCCCTTGTCTACGATTTCCTGGAGCTGTTCCTGATAAGTCTTGAGTTTACCCATGTTGAATCTCCTTGGTTTCCTGAAAGTTCCAAGACCCTGCCGAAACCAGTGTAACGAGGGCCTTTCTTCGATCTCAGGATTCAAGTTACGCCCTAAAATTAGAATGTTCATACTAAAAGCAGGCGTCAAAACACATGGGCGCTACCAGCGGAAAATCACCCAGCTGGGCACCAGCATGTCGGACTCCTCTTCCCGGATCCAGCCGCCGCCATCTGCAGGCACCAGGTAATACTCCGGCCCGACCTCCGGTACGACCTTGATCTCCATGAGCTGGCCATTGACCCGGTATTCGTAGAACACTTCCTTCTCGCCGGGGCGAATAACAATCTCGGGGCCCTGGCTCGCAGGCTGATAATCCGAGATCACAACAGGCTCTTCGGGCGTTTGTACCGGCGTCTCATCCAGAGCGCCCTCGTCCTGAGCCAGGGCAGCCAGCGGCAAACAGGCGAGCAACAAAGCCGGACAGGCGATTCGTTTCATTTTCGTGATACCCTTTCGTCCATCTAATTCAATACAGCGTTGCATAAGCCAACCCACGCTTCAATCAGATTCCGGACCTGTTTTGACATGACCAGCAAAAACACACCACCCGTGGTTCTTGTGGACGGATCGTCCTATCTTTTCCGCGCATATCATGCACTTCCGCCACTCACCACCAGCAAGGACCATCCCACTGGAGCGATCAAAGGTGTGATCAGTATGATCCGCCGCCTGGAGCAGGATTTCCCCGGTTCGAAGATGGTGGTGGTCTTCGACGCCAAGGGAAAAACCTTCAGGCATGAGCTGTATGAAGAGTACAAGGCCAATCGACCACCAATGCCGGAAGACCTGGCCTGTCAGATCGAGCCCATTCATGAGATCGTCAAGGCCATGGGCCTGCCGCTTCTGACAGTAACGGGCGTCGAAGCCGACGATGTGATTGGCACCCTGGCCAACGAAGCCACCAGCAAGGGCATCGATGTGGTGGTTTCCACCGGTGACAAGGATATGGCGCAGCTGGTCAGCGATCACGTCACCCTGATCAACACCATGACCGAGACCCGGATGGATCGGGACGGTGTGGTGGAAAAATTCGGCGTTACCCCGGAGCAGATCGTGGATTACCTGGCCCTGGTGGGCGACAAGGTGGACAACATTCCCGGTGTGAACAAGTGCGGCCCGAAAACCGCGGTAAAGTGGCTGCAGAACTACGACAACCTGGACAATGTCATTGAGCATGCCGATGAAATCAAAGGCAAGATCGGGGAATACCTGCGCGAGGCCACCGAAACCCTGCCCCTGAGTCGCGAACTGGCCACCATCCGCACCGACGTGGAACTGGATTTTGGCCTGGAAGACCTGAAGCTCCGGGAGCAGGATGACCAGCAGCTGCTAGAACTGTTCAAGGAGTATGAGTTCCGCACCTGGATTGCCGAACTCGAAGAAGGTGACACCTCATCCTCCGGCACCGCCCCATCTAGCGATGAAAAACCCAGCCCGAAAACCGACAAGAAAGACTACAGCGTCATCACCGACCAGAAAGAACTGGATCAGTGGCTGGAACGGCTGAAATCCGCCGAGCTGTTTGCATTCGATACCGAAACCACCAGCCTCCGGTACATGGATGCCGAGATCGTCGGTGTGTCTTTCGCCATTGAACCCGGTGAGGCCGCCTATGTCCCCCTTGGGCACGACTACATGGGCGCTCCCGAACAGCTGGATCGGGACCAGGTCCTGAATCAGCTCAAACCGCTGCTTGAGGATCCCGGCCTGGCCAAGGTTGGTCAGAACCTGAAGTACGACAAAAACGTGCTGGCCAACCACGGCATTAGCCTCGAGGGCATTGCCGAGGACACCATGCTGGAATCCTATGTCCTGAATTCTGTCGCTACCAGGCACGATATGGACAGCCTTGCGATGTATTACCTGGGCGAGAAGACCATCAGCTTTGAATCCATTGCCGGCAAAGGCGCGAAACAGCTCACCTTCAACCAGATCGAACTGGAAAAGGCCGCGCCTTATGCCGCCGAAGACGCGGACATCACCCTGCGTCTGCACCAGACCCTGAGACCAAAGCTGAAGGAAACCGGGAAACTGGCCTCTGTTTACGAAGACATCGATTTGCCTCTGGTGCCGGTGCTGTCGCGCATGGAGCAGCGCGGCACCATGATCAGCGCCAGCACCCTGCGACAGCACAGCCAGGAACTGGCAGAGCGCATGGCAGAACTGGAAAAAGAAGCCCATGAGGTGGCCGGCGAGGCCTTCAACCTGGGCTCTACCAAGCAGTTGCAGGCGATCTTCTACGACAAGATGGGCCTGCCGGTCATCAAAAAAACCCCCAAGGGCGCGCCGTCAACGGCGGAACCGGTGCTGCAGGAACTCGCCCACGAACATGAGCTGCCGCGCCTGATTCTCGAACACCGCAGCCTGAGCAAGCTCAAGTCCACCTACACCGACACGCTGCCGGAGCTCATTCACCACCGCACCGGCCGCGTGCACACGTCTTACCATCAGGCAGTCACCGCCACCGGCCGGCTATCGTCTTCCGAGCCAAACCTCCAGAATATCCCCATTCGCAGCGAGCAGGGACGCCGCATACGGCAGGCCTTTATCGCACCCGAGGGTTACAAGCTGGTGGCTGCCGACTACTCCCAGATCGAGCTGCGGATCATGGCCCACCTTTCCGGCGACAAG
>JAWWAT010000227.1:0-5876 GCA_033721635.1 Marinobacter sp.
GGATCGAACCGCCGACCTCAACACTGCCAGTGTTGCGCTCTCCCAGCTGAGCTATGGCCCCTCAACGGCTGCGTATATTAAGGATCCGCCCTATGGGCGTCAACCTCTGAAACACACTTTTTTTCAGTTTTCTGAACATCCTTGTTCAAGCCGTTTATTAATTCACCAAAGCGGTTAATGAATACCCAGAGCGGCGTATTCTTTCTCCACCTTCTTGGTTTCCTTCTTGGAGAAGCCACCCATTACTTCCAGCGCATGCCGAAGCCTGGAACGGGTCATGTCCGGGCCGAGCAGCGCCATGGAGTCCATGACAGACCAGGAATTCGGCGTACCGGCCACCGCCACAAAGATGGAGAACATGAAGTCTCCCATCTTCAAATCCATGGCTTTGGCCAGGGCTTTGATGTCCGCGAAGATGGTTTCCTTGCTCCAGTGGCGCTGGGCTTCAAGCTTCCAAAGCGTAAACTGCAGAACCCGTTTGATCTGGACCTCTTCAAGCTTGTTGTGGGCAAAGTCCTCGGGCTTGAGATCCAGCATGCCGGAGAACATGAACTGGGCCATGGGGGCCACATCCGAGAATACCTCAGCCCTGCCCTTGATGTGAGGCACCAGGGCGCGCAGGGCATCCTCGTTGAACCACCACTGGCGCATGCGCTCCATGAACTGCTCTTCAGTCAGCTCTTCCCGCAGCCACTGGCCGTTGAGCCAGCGGAGCTTCTCCACATCAAAGACCGGGCCACCGAGAGACACACGCTGGATGTCGAAGTTCTCGATCATCTCATCCAGGGTAAACTTTTCCCGCTCGTCGGGCATGGACCAGCCCATGCGCCCGAGATAATTGGTCACCGCCTCCGGCAGAAAGCCCATGCGCTCATAAAAGTTGATGCTGGTGGGGTTCTTGCGTTTGGAAAGCTTGCTCTTGTCGGGGTTGCGCAAGAGTGGCAGGTGGCAAAGCACCGGCATATCCCAGCCAAAGTACTGGTACAGCAGCTTGTGCTTGGGCGCCGAGTTGATCCACTCCTCACCTCGCAGAACGTGGGTGATGTCCATCAGGTGATCATCAACCACGTTGGCCAGGTGATAGGTGGGCATACCGTCGGATTTGAGCAGAATCTGGCAGTCCACCTGGGCCCAGTCAATCTCGATGGTGCCCCGGAGCATGTCGTCAATCTCGCAGACGCCCTCGTCGGGAACCTTCATACGAATCACGTATGGCTCGCCCGCGTCCAGACGACGCTTCACTTCGTCATCGGACAACTCCAGGTCGCCCTTGATGCCCGGGTTCAGACCCTGGGCCTTGCGTTCTTCCCGAATGGCTTCCAGCTCTTCCGGAGTACGGAAGCAATAAAAGGCGTGCCCGGCGGTCACCAGGTCCTCGGCGTACTGACGGTAGGAGTGCTTGCGCTCGGATTGGCGATAGGGGCCGTGGGGGCCACCTACATCGGGGCCTTCATCCCAGTTCAGACCGAGCCAGCGCAACGCCTTGAGAATGTCCTGCTCCGATTCCGCGGTACTGCGGGCCTGGTCGGTGTCTTCAATTCGCAGAATGAACTGGCCGCCGTGCTGACGGGCAAAACACAGGTTAAACAGGGCCACGTAGGCGGTACCAACGTGAGGGTCACCGGTTGGTGACGGAGCAATTCGGGTACGTACAGTCATGAAACCTTCCTGAAAAATCGGTGGCCGTTTGAGAAAACGGGCATTATACCGGCCATAGACAGGTTTCGCATGATCAGGAAGTTTACGAGCGTATCGCAAAGCACCCGCCGAAAGTTTCTTTTGCCGCCGCGCTGCCAGCTTGTTATATTATAACATTACAAATTTTCATCGCAGGATCTGATTCATCATGCGCGTTCCCGGAAAAGCACTTTCTCTGGCACTTGGTGCCGGCACTCTTTTGATCAGCGCCGCTCTGCAGGCCGAGACCCGTATTGTTACTTCCATCAAACCGGTTGAGCTGATTGTCAGTGCCATCGCCACCGAAGACATGCAGACGACCAGCCTGGTTCCGCCTGGCTCCAGCCCCCATAACTACACCATGAAGCCATCCCAGCGTCGGGCACTGGAGAACGCCGATGTTATTTTCTGGGTCGGTCCCGACATGGAAACCTTCCTCAATCGCCTTCTGGCCGGGCAGGAGTTCAGCAGCCGAACGGTCGCGCTCATGGATACTGAGCAAGAGTCCGGCGAAGATACCCACGACGAGCACGGTCACGACGAGCCCGCTCACGATGAACACGCGGATGACCATCACGGCCACGCTCATCATGAAGAGGCGAAGGAAGAAGACCACCATAACGACGGACACGGGCACGGCCATGATCATGGCGACGGCGAGGACCCGCACATCTGGCTGGATCCCGAATTGGCCATCGAAATGGCCGAAACTATCCGCGATGCCCTCTCGGCACTGGAAGGCGTTGACGCTGCCGCGCTGAACGAAAATCTCGAACAGTTCAGAGTCAGCGTTCGAGAAACCGATGCCAACATTCGCAGCCGTCTTGCACCGGCCCACGACATCAGCCTGTTTGCCTACCACGACGCCTTTACCCGGTTTGCGGAACACTATGACCTGAAGCTCGAGGGCGTTCTTACGCTCAACCCGGAGCTGTCGCCGGGGGCACGGCATATCGCAGAAGTTCAGGAAAAGCTGCGCAACGCCAACCACCCCTGCCTGCTGACCGAGCCCCAGTTCAACCGGCAGTGGTGGCGCTCGATCACTGAGAATCTGAACGTCACCTTCAGCACCTGGGACCCTCTGGCCACAGACATCGAAGCAACGCCCGAGGGTTACAACAACTTCCAGCAAAGCATTGTCGACGCGGTGCTCAAGTGCCTACCAGAGGATACTGAGCATTAACGGAATGGTGACGATGGCCAGCAAGGTCTGGCCACTGATGATGCCCGCCATCAGGGGGGCATCACCGCCAAGCTGCCGGGCCAGGATATAGGCTGAGGTGGCCGTGGGAAGCGCCGCCAGCAGAATTGCCACCTGCACCATCATTCCCTCAAGGTCCAGCAACATTGCCAACCCGGCAGTCATCACCGGAAAACCAACCAGCTTCAGCACGGATGACACAATAAACGGCAGGGAAGCGCCTCGCAGGGCTTTCAGTTGCAGCCCGGCACCTACCGTCATCAACCCCATCGGCAACGCCAGATTGCTGAGGGGCTCGAGAATACCGCCGATCAGCGGATGGAATCCGATCTCGAAGAAACTCCAGACCACGCCGATCACCGAGCCCACGATCAGCGGATTGGTTACGATTGCCTTGAACACCGGCACCAACCTCACCCGCCCTTCCGTGGCCACCAGCGAAAACATCAGGATGCACAGCAGGTTCAGCAACGGCACCATGATCGCGACCGCAATTGCCGTTAATGAAAGCCCCTGATCCCCCAGCAGCATTCCGCCCGCTGCCAGCCCCACATAGGAATTGAACCGGATAGCCCCCTGGTAAACGGAAGAGAACACCGGCCCCGACCAGCGCCAGAACCATTGGGCGAATGCCAGGACCAGCGTCATCGCAATCAGCATGGCACCGATCAGCAAGGCAATGTCGCCATAGGCGGAGGCCGGCAATCGAGCCTGGCCCAGCTTGAAAACCAGCATGGCCGGGAACAGCACGTAGTAGGTAAACCGCTCCGCCTGGGGCCAGAAATCCCCACCCGGAAAATCAATTCGGCGCAAGACATGCCCGAGCATGATCAGCACAAATACTGGCAACAGGGCCTGGACCATAAGGGGCATAGATTGAGACTCCGCAGCAAGGTTGATAAAACCGACTTTCAGGGACTAGGTTTATGCGAGGACGAGAGCATACCAGAATGGTCGCTAATGCCTTAGGGAGGTTTTTTGCTATGGATGCACCAAAGCCGAGACTTTGCAGGCTTATTTATTTCAGCAGCGTGTCTCCAGATCTGCAGGAGTCAGACCTGGACGACATCCTCTCGGAATCTGTCATCAGGAACGGCCAACGTGGTATCACCG
Organism: Marinobacter sp.; assembly: GCA_033721635.1. Lineage (GTDB taxonomy): Bacteria > Pseudomonadota > Gammaproteobacteria > Pseudomonadales > Oleiphilaceae > Marinobacter. Next base: position 3,992 of record JAWWAT010000227.1, read on the forward strand.
GCCTGCTGGCCTATGACCAATTCAATTTTATGCAGGTGCTGGAGGGTGAGGAAGAGGCTGTGAACAAGCTTTATCTGAGCATCACTGCTGACCCTCGGCACCAAGATGTTCGGCTTATCCTGTATGAACAAATCGAGGAACGCCAATTTAACGATTGGGCGATGGCGCTTGCGAAGCTTCCTGAGGTACCCGGCAAGTACATCAACAAACTGTATGGCGGATTCAGGCCACAGCTGTTCTCTGCCCAGGATGCTCTTATTTACTTCAATTTTCTCCGAAACTATTTAAAGCGCGCGGCCTGATGCTATTCGCGCATTTCGCCAAAGCCCTACGGAAATCTGCTGGCCAACCCTGTTAAACTAGCCGTCATTCAGCAACGTAATGCATACCCGCGCACGCCATTCAGTCGATCAGGTAACCGTAATGCCAGCACTACCATCACACGCCGCCGCAATGAACGAATCCGGCCCTTCTCGCCGCTTCTGCGTGGCCCCGATGATGGATTGGACCACCAGTCACTACCGTTATCTGGCGCGCCAACTCAGCCGGCATACCCTGCTCTACACCGAGATGGTCACCACCGGTGCGCTGATTCATGGCGATACCGCTCGTTTTCTGCGTCATGACGAGGCCGAGTACCCGCTGGCCCTGCAGCTAGGCGGCAGCGATGCCCGCGAGCTTGCCCACTGCGCCAGGCTGGCCCAGCAATACGGTTTTGATGAGGTTAACCTGAACGTTGGCTGCCCGAGCGACCGGGTGCAGAACAACATGATCGGCGCGTGCCTGATGGGCCACCCGGACAAGGTGGCGGAGGGTGTGCGCGCCATGATTGAGGCAACCGACCTGCCGGTCACCGTGAAGCATCGAATCGGTATCGATGGGCGGGAGTCCTGGGACGATCTCTGTGAGTTCGTGGAAAAAGTGTCTGATGCGGGTTGTCGGACGTTTATCGTGCACGCCCGGATCGCGGTTCTTGAAGGCCTGAGCCCCAAGGAGAACCGGGAGGTTCCACCGTTGAAATACGATTGGGTCTACCGGTTGAAAGAGAAATACCCGCACCTCGAAATCATCATCAACGGCGGCATCAAAACCTTCGAGGAGTGTCGCGAGCATCTCGGGCACACCGACGGCGTAATGCTGGGCCGGGAGGCGTACCACAACCCATGGCTGCTGGCGGGCGTTGATCCGGAGTTTTTCGGGCAGGCAGCGCCGGTGGAAACCCGGCATCAGGCGCTTCGGGCCATGCTTCCGTTTATCCAGAGCGAGCTTGAGCGGGGCGTGTTCCTCACCCACATGTCAAGACACCTGCTGGGTCTTTTCCACGGCCAGCCTGGCGGTCGGCAGTTCCGCCGCTATATCAGCGAAAACGCCCATAAATCCGGCGCTGGTCTCGAAGTGATCGAAACAGCCCTGGACAAGGTGCGCGAACCATCGACGCCGGAGATTGCCGAAGCTTAATCACAGGCAATTGGCCCCATACCTTTTGTTGTCTTGTTCCTGTCAGAGCGGCCCGTTATTGTAGGCGTATAGCCAGTGCCCGGGATTCGGGCATACCAATAACAGATCAACCGGGACGACAAAACGAATGACCAGCAAGCTCGACCAACTGAAAACCATGACCACGGTAGTGGCGGATACCGGCGACATCGACGCCATTGCGAAGTGGCGTCCGGAAGATGCCACCACCAATCCATCCCTGCTGCTCAAAGCGGCCGCCTCCGACGCGTACCGACCCATGCTGGACAAAGCCGTAGCCGCAGCACGCCGAAATGGCGGTTCAGACGCCGAACAATTGACCATGGCAACGGACATGTTGGCCGTGCTTGCCGGCCGGGAAATCCTGAACCTGATTCCCGGTGTGGTATCCACCGAGGTCGATGCCCGA
>JAWWAT010000228.1:0-5876 GCA_033721635.1 Marinobacter sp.
CAAGAGGACTGGACAGAACACCCCATCACACGTAAGATTGCGCACTCGAAATTGACGCCAAGGCGTCTGATTTCATCCGCCCGTAGCTCAGCTGGATAGAGCGCTGCCCTCCGGAGGCAAGGGTCACTGAAGAAATCCGGAACCGAAGGCAACGGTCAAACATGCCAATTTTGTTGATAACCGCCCGTAGCTCAGCTGGATAGAGCGCCGCCCTCCGGAGGCGGAGGTCTCAGGTTCGAATCCTGACGGGCGGGCCATTTTAATGGCAATTCAACGAGTTATCATTATGGCAATCCTCTCACCTGTGTCATTCGCACCTGAGCAATCCGCAAACCTCCGATTCGATCAGTGACCTTTGCACGGCAAGATTAAGATCGGGAATTTTTCTCTATTATTGCACCTGTGCCCAAACGGTGCCTTGGCAGTGCCCAGTCAATTTAGGTCGATACATCACCACCCATTAACGTGACCTTTGCACGGTTTCCAGCCCACCATCTCTGTGGCACAGCCGCTCTACGATATTTAAGCAATCAAGTTCGCTTGGTAATCTTAACTTTGGTCGCGAAGCGAACGTTCAGATTTTTGGAATCTGCACTCAACAAATGAGGTCGTCCAGCAATAAATCCGGACCGAACGATACCACTGAAACGACCGGCTGAAATGTTTCTAGCCGGTCGGCCTCAGTTTACGATAGCAACCGCCCGGCAGACACGAAGAGCAGGATCTTCACAGGTAATCCCGGGTGGACTGGACTCTCGCATAGGCAAACCCGAGAGCCGCCATAGCCGTGGCATGAACCTGGGCCGCAGGCACGGTCATACCATTGAACTCCAGATCCATTGTGGCGCAGGCATCTTCCAGTACCGTGACCTTGTAACCGAAGTCGGAGGCCGCACGACTGGTAGCCTCGATGCACATGTGGCTCATGGCACCGATCACCACCACCTCCTCAATATTGCTGGAATCCAGCAGCTCTTTCAGGTTGGTTTTCAGGAATGAGTTGGGATAATTCTTCAGAATCACCGGCTCATCGCCTTTCGGTGCCACGGATTCGTGGATGTTGATGCCGTCTGAACCCGGTGTGAATACAGGCGCATTCGGGTCCGGGAATTCGTGGTGGACATGCACCAGCAGGTCTTTGTTCTGGCGCGCTGCGTCTATCACTTGTGCAGCCTTGGCTGCTGCCTGTTCAATGTTCACCAGCGGCAGTTTGCCGGAGGCAAAGTACTCATTCTGAATATCGACAACAATAACGGCTCGTTTGCTCATTAGACTGTTCCTCGTTTGGTCATATGTTTCAGATGTGTTTTAGTCAGAAAGAAAGAGTCTCACCATCCGCCGGGATCAATACCCGCTCATCAATCCCTTCGTTCTCTACGAACTCTGCCAGCTCCTCGCGGCTCAGGGTCATATGGTTCACCGCATCCATGTGCACGGCGACAATGTCCGCATCCGGTAAAGCTCGGTGTACGCGCAGGGTATCTTCTTTGCCCATGATGATTGAGTCGCCCTTAAAGCCGGTAAATTCCGCAGCGCCAGCATTCAGCACCACAACATCCGGCTGGAAGCGCTCCAGAGACTGCACCACCTCATCACGCCACACGGTATCGCCTACCAGGTAAGTGGTTTTCTGCCCCTCTGCCTCGAAAACCACGCCCATGATTTCACCGAGCGCCTTGGCCAGCTCAGGAATGGCATAAAGGGTATTGGAGCCGTGTTGTCCGCCGGTTTTATGGAGTGTCACACCGCCAAATTCGGCCTGGCCATCCAGGATGCGCACATCATTGAAGCCTTGTGAGCGGATCATCTCGGCATCCGCCGCGTTCTGCGCAAACAGGGGAATGTTCTTCGGCAACAGCTTCTGGGCGGCATCGTCCCAGTGGTCCAGGTGGGTGTGGGTAACAATCACCGCATCGGTACCCTCAATCACGTCCTCTGCCGCCATGGGCAAGCCCACCAAAGGATTACGCAGCTCACTGCGGTAAGTGTCCGGAAAGCCCGGGTAAGCTCCGTGTTCGGCCAGCATAGGGTCAATCAGAAAGGTGGTCTCTCCGTAAGTAACCTTGATGGTGGCATTACGGATTTGCTGTATCTGGTGGCTGGGTTCCCGGGTATCCGATTCGGCGAAAGCAGCGCCAGTAAAAACAGTCGAAGCCAGCATCAGGGCGCCAGCGAAGGTTTTGATCAACATGGTGTTTATCCTCCAACAGGGTGTTCGTTGATGGAAGAAAGTCTACGGAGATCTGATCACCACCAATATTGACCTGAAAGACAATCATCGAAAGAATCGGGCCAAACGATTATCATCAGATCTTCTAAACCTCAGGAGTGACACCGTGGCACTACCCAGAGTCGGCCTTATCCTTCACCCGCAATTTAGCCCCTTCCATTTCTCGGTTCCCTACATGGTGTTCAGTATTGCTCTGCCCGAAGGCCCCTTGTTCGAGTTGCTGATTATTACCTCGGGCGGAAAGCCCCTGGCATCCGAACGGGCCATGACCGTGCAGCCTGATGGCGGGCTGGAACTATTGGATGCGGTTGATATTGCGGTGGTACCCGGCTGGCATGATTTGAGCGAAGCCCCACCGCCGGAATTGGCGGAGGCACTCACTCGCTGCCATGAACGGGGCGCGCATGTGGTAGGCCTTTGCTACGGCACCTATGCGCTGGCCTATGCGGGTTTGCTGGATAACAAGAGAGCCTCAACCCACTGGCTGGCAGAACAGGACTTCCTAAAGCGGTTTCCACAGGTGAATCTGGATACCAACGCCCTCTATGTGGAGGATGACCGGCTGGTCACCTCCGCTGGCACAGCGGCGGGGCTGGATTGCTGCCTGTTTCTGGTGCCGGAGTACTATGGCGCCAAGACCGCCAATACCCTTGCCCGCCTGATGGTGGTTCCGCCGCACCGGGAAGGTGGCCAGGCACAGTTCATTGAGCAGCCGGTCGCGATGTCCACCCAGGATGCGCATATCAACCGACTACTTGATTATCTGCGGGAACATCTGGCCGAAACACACACAATCGATGAAATGGCCGCCCGCACCGCCATGAGCCGGCGCACCTTCACCCGCCATTTCCAGAGAGCCACCGGCATGACGGTAGTGGAGTGGTTAGTGAGTGAACGGCTTCGGCGCGGTCGGGAGCTGCTGGAAACCACATCACTGTCAGTGGAAGCTATCTCGGAAAGAATCGGGTTCCACACCGCAACTTCGTTCCGGCAGCATTTCAAGCAGCGTCACCACGTGAGCCCCCGGGACTGGCGCAGGACCTTTGGAGAGGTGGCCTGATAATCCAGTCACCAGTTCAGCGGTGCTGCACTGAAGGGGAACTACTAATGTTCGCTTTTATTTAGCCGAGTCAACCGGCCCAAGGAGAATCAAGCCAATTCAATATTATTTATTTCTATCTCCGAATGTCACTACGGAGAAATCCAGGAAGCTGCGTAGTTTGGGAGTCATCCGACGGTCTGGGGTGTATAAAATGTGCAATGGCGACGCAGGCACAGAATATTGACCAAGTAGCCTCACAAGAGTCCCATTTCTCAGCGCCTCCCCGACTAATTCTAGTGGCTGCAGAATTACACCTAGCCCAGCTACGGCGGCCGCCAACAAAGGGTCACCCTGATTAATGGTCAATCGACTTGTAATTGGCACATCTATTCGTCCTTCAGGACCGTCAAAACTCCAGCTCGAACGACCATCAGAATAGCCGAAGCCGAGGCATTCATGTTGCTGGAGATCCCATGGTGTTTTGATGGGGGGCCACCTCTCCAGATAGGACGGGGCGGCACACAGAACCAGCTGATAGGGCACGAGCGGAATTGCCTTGAGGCCACTGTCTGGCAGCACACCGATTCTGAATACGGCATCGTAACCGTCATCAACCACGTCGACCAGTTCGTTCGACAGTGTCAGGTCCTGTGACACCTGGGGGTATTTGACCATGTACTCAAGAAGACGCGGGGACAGGGCATGAATGCCAAAGGTGACGGGGGCGTTGATCCGCAAGCGGCCACTGGGTACGCCACGGGCCTCAGCAGCTAAGCTCTCTGCAGCGTGCATATCTGCCAGGATCATCTTCGCGCGCTGGTAAAATGTCCGGCCGAAATCGGTGAGACTCTGCCTACGTGTCGTGCGATTCAGCAGAGAGACTCCCAGGTGCTGCTCAAGCATCTTCACCTGCTTGCCAACCAGTTGGGGGGACATTTTGAGGTCGTCAGCAGCGGCACTGAAAGATCCCAACTCCACGGCTTTGACAAACGTAGCCATCTGATAGAAGCGATCCATTATAAAACCCATGTTTCTAATCTTGAGCCAACATAGGGCTTTATCCATTGCCTGGCAACCTCTAAATTGTCACTTGCACTATGAGAGCGTACGGAACCAGTGACGAATATATGAGAAATATTCTCACCACACTGCCTGATGTACCCTCTTGCCTGGCCTTAACGACGAAAGAGGTAACCTCAATGGCACGAATTGTAAGAATCCATGAATACGGTGACGCTAGCGTCCTCAAGTTGGAAGAATTGGACGTACATGCACCGGCAGCAGACGAGATCCAAATTGGTGTTAAAGCCATTGGCTTGAACCGCGCCGAAGTCATGTTTCGTAATCACGCTTACCTGCAAGAGGCCGACTTTCCAAGTCGCCTTGGCTACGAGGCCGCAGGCCTTGTAACGGCTGTTGGTAGCGAGGTAACGGATATCAAGGTGGGAGATTCCGTCGCCTTGATTCCCCCATTGGATATTGCCCGCTGGGGTACATACGGAGAATTGGCCAATGTGCCGGCTCACCTTGTGGTCAAGAACCCAGCGCATTTGTCCTTCGAAGAGGCCGCTGCATCCTGGATGCAGTACGTTACGGCCTGGGGCGCCCTCATTGAGCAGGCGAAACTGCAGGAAGGCGACTTTGTTCTGGTCACTGCTGCTTCCAGTAGCGTCGGCTTGGCTGCCTTCCAGATGGCTCGCATGGTCGGCGCTACACCGATAGCGATTACCCGCACCCGTGCAAAGAAACAAGCGCTTCTGAATGCTGAAGCAGCTCATGTCATCGTGAGCGATGAAGAAGATATCGTCGAGCAAGTCATGGCGTTGACTGACGGGCAAGGTGCCCGCGTCGTGTTCGATCCTGTTGGTGGCCCAGCTTTCGAGCCACTCACACAGAGCATGGCCCGAGGCGGTATTCTTCTGCAATATGGCGCATTGAGCACCGAGCCAACACCGTTCCCACTGTTTACCGTTTTAGGGAAGAGCCTGACTCTCAAGGGCTACCTTTATGCAGAAATCGTTGCTGACCCTGAAGCTCTCGCGAGAGCTAAAGCGTTTATTCTTGAGGGCTTGGAATCCGGAGCGCTCCGACCACTCATCGCAAAAACCTTTGCGCTGGACGAGATTCAGGAAGCACACAGGTTTCTGGAAGCTAATCAGCAGATTGGAAAGATCGTAGTGACTGTTTGATCATTAAAATTGAGGCTGGCACCCGCTCCTAGCGAATAAATGAGCTTTCAAGGCGAGGGCTGCATGACCAGCCTCAAAGACCAGACCAGACAAGACAAGACGATGAACATGAAAAATGGCTGTAAATGGGTGGCTCTGAAATGTTCGCTTTGTTCCCTGGGATACGGAACGGTCGCAAAGCGAACGTTCCGGCAAATAGATTTTGGAATATGCGCAGTAGACGGGTAGGCACTCTGCGAATGATCGTGATAACCGGTAAAGACGTGATAGCAAGGTGCCAGGCCGAATCCTGGCACCTTGCTATCGGCGTTACTCACCAAGAGTTCGCTGTTTCCAGAGATAAAAGAGCACAGGAATCACCAGCAGCGCCAGAATGACAGCGGAAATCATACCGCCCACCATAGGTGCCGCAATC
>JAWWAT010000229.1:0-5875 GCA_033721635.1 Marinobacter sp.
CCGGACCAGACCGGCCCCGTCAGCTGCCGAACATAACGACACAACAACAGGAAAAGGTTCCACACCCATGTTCAAGAAAACTCTAATAAGTCTTGCTGTGGCGTCCTCCCTTGGACTGACAGGGTGCTTTGATAGCGCCGGATCCGGGTCTAAGAATGCGGATCCGGATTATAAAATTAATAATCCTGAGATTGATGGGAAGACCTGGCCGTTCTTTAACCCCCTGACCGGCGACCTGCCTTTGCCGAACGACCTGATTTTTGGGTCTGATGATGAAGAGACGAGCATAAACGAAGCGGACGGGTCCTTTAGTGTAACTGACACCTCACCTCCAGTAACTACTGCACTAAACCAGTTGAGCGGTGCGTCAACGGTTGCTCCGGCTGTTGTTCGTTTCAACGGCCAGATTGATGAAAGTTCAGTGGATTCCAAGGCTTTTGTTTTTGCAGACCCTGAGAATCCCGCAGCTGGCGTCATTCCCAACCCGAACCAGAACGTATTTCTTATCGAACTAGAGTATGCGAGCGGTGATCCGGTCCTCGGCCTTGGTGCGGGAGAACCACCGACTGTCAGCCTTGGCATTCTGCTTCAACAAGCTGCCGGCGGGGACACGAATGCACAAGCCGAGCTTGGAGCTAAAGCCTCGAATCCCGATTACATAGCAGAAGTGGTGCAACTGGATGGCACTTCCGCTATTCGAATAAATCCAACAAAACCGTTGAATCCCTTCAAGCGCTATCTCGTCGTTGTAACGAAGGAAGTGCTAGACGTGAACGGTGACCCGATCATTCAGGATCCACTGTATCGCGACGTTGCTGACCCTGACCGTTCACTCGGCAACCCAAGTGCGCTGGCGCCAGTCCGTCGGATCGTTGATGGCTTCTGGGAACAGGTTGCGGCAGGCTTCTTTGCCAACATCGCCAACGCTGCTCGCCCTGCAGAATCAGCGCTGACGGAAGAAGATATCGCAATTTCCTACAGCTTCACCACATCCAACGACGAACGGGTACTGCCGTACATTGCCGACCCAGCACTTTATCTGACCGACACTATCCGCGGCCAAGCCAGATTGGCTGGAATCAAGGCGGCTCTGGAGGCTGGCGTTACAGACTATTCTGATCTTCTTGCTGCAGGTGATCAGGGTGAGGCTGCTTTTGAAGCAAATAACGGTGGTGCAACCATCGAACAAGTAGCTGCGGGTGCTGTGGCCGGCATTCAGGGCGGAGGCGTGACCTTCCCGACCCCGGCTGATCGCAGTGCGTCGGCCACTTTCGGAGCCCCGCAGGACGTTACGCAATTGTCTGCGGTTGCTTCACAATTTGTCGACTTCACAGAAGTGGATGCGATACAAGGTACCATCACCCTACCGTACTACTTGGGGGTTCCCACCGGCTCGTCCGATGCTCAGGGCTCTGTCATAAACACGGAAAGCTGGGAGGCTAATGCGACAATTGCCGCAGTTGGCTCCGATGTCCTTGACCTTGAGAATGCCCTGGCTCAATCTGATCCGTCAGTAAGTACCGTTGTAAATTATCGATTCCCGTTCCCTGCAAAAACGGCTGACGTTGAAGTACCCATGTTGGTACTAATTCCAGATGGATACGATCCTGCAACGGACCCAACCGTTATGTACATGCACGGCATCACCACTGACCGCAGTACTGCTCTGACATTCGGCAGTGCTCTTGCCAATGGAGCAGGAGTTGCAGTCGTTGCCATTGACCACCCATTACATGGTGTAGCACCCTTCAGCGTTGCAGATCAGGAAGGGTTGGCTGAGCAGTTGTTGGAAACCGGTCAAGATAACGGATTACCCGAAGAACTCGGCGCCAACGACCAGAACATCCAAGCTCTAATTGAAGGTCAGTTAGCGATAGGCTTTGTGATTTCCGCAACTGAGGGCGCTGTCGATGCCGCCACTGCGGCAAGCGTTGTAAACGGTGTGGTCAATGGCGTCTCGACAGAGACTTCGCTTAGCGTTACACCTGAAGAAGCCGCTTTACTAGACGCTGCCATCCTTGCGCTACGCTCCTTTGAGAACACGGTAGCCAATGCCGGTAGCACTGTGCCCGGCCTGGCCAAAACAGAAAATGAAAGGCACTTCGACTTCACTGCAAACGCCTCCAACATGCCAACAGCAATGTCAGCGACTTCTGGCGAATCTGGAAGCCTATTCATCAACCTGACCAACTTCACGAACTCTCGTGACAAAAACCGCCAGTCCATTCTAGACCTGATGAACGTACGGATGTCGTTGAGTGGTATTGATCTGGATGGAGATGATACGCCGGACCTGAATGGAAACGACGTGTATTTCGTTGGTCATTCCCTTGGCACCATTGTTGGTCTGCCTTTTGTCTCCGTAGTTAACGAGTCTGCAACTCCCCATGACGACATTGTGGCTGCAAGCATGCTTACTCCGGGCGGTGGTATCGTTCGACTGCTTGAGAACTCCCCAGCCTTTGCTCCATCGATTCTGGGAGGCCTGCAAGCAGCAGCCGGTCTGGAACAGGGCGATGCCAACCTTGAAACCTTCTTCAACGTATTCCAGGCGGCTCTCGATACCGCTGATCCGGTTAACTTTACGGATAATCTGGCGAGCTCAAGCTCCAAGGTTCTTCTGCACCAGGTCAACGGAGATTCTGTGATTCCGAACGATCCGCTGGCGAACCCTTTGGGCGCCGCTTTCGATGCTTATTTGTCGGGAACAGAGCCTCTCGCAAGGTTGCTGGAAGCCGAATCGGTGAATCAAGATAACCTCGTGACGATTGCCGGTGATGGCACCCAGGGAGTCCCACTCTCGATTGCCGCAATCACTCGTTACCTCGAAGGTACTCACGGTACGCCGGTTCTCCCTCAGGAAGGACCACTTGATGTAAGAGTCTTCGCAGAGATGGTAGGACAAACCGGAAGCGTTATCGCAACGATGGGCGGAGCTGTTGTTCCGAATGCAGCCGGAACCGACCCCGACATAACTGAGATCATTCAACAAGACTGATCTTGAGTAAACGGTGGCTTCGGTCACCGGAGACGACCGACAAACCCTCGCCCCAGTGGCGAGGGTTTATTTTTATAGGGTGACCATTGTTTACTGAGTACCGCCACAATCTACGAGGTTCGGATGTTTCATTTGTGCACAATGGCAACTGCCTTCCATCCGCCTCCTTATGAAGTAATCACCGGACACAGAGTACCAACTCAACATAAACATGAATTGCAGAGGCCGAAACACAAAATACCCCGGGCCGAAGCTCTGGGGTATTTCAGGCATTCAGATAATCGCGTTACTTCTAGTGCAACCCATCAATTGCTGATAGTCACCTCACCTCCACTCAACAAATTCTGCTCAATCTCCTCATCCGTAAAGAAGAGCTTTCTCGCATCTTTCTGCGAGTAACGCATACTCTGGTCCACGAAGAAATCTGATTCCGCGTCCGAAGACTGTGAGTAGCTGGTCAAGCCATAGGCTTGTGGCCCCTCATCGGTGAACTCCAACCCGAAATGCCAGCTTGTGCCGCGGGCAATCAGCCAGCCCTCGCCATCATTGGTTGAAACACCTCCGGCATAGCGGACTTCCTCATCATCTTCGTAATCAGGTGTGTTCACTCGCGGAATGCGGGTATCTTCCGCAAAATCATTATCCACCACCCCGATAGCATTGAAAGCACCTTCTACGTTGCCGTCACCGCCATGCCACGGGATTCTGGTGGAGAGTGCCTGGGCATTTGCAGGATTACCGCCCGGTGGGACGCCTCCAGTGGGCTGATAGTACTGAACTTCACCCAGCGGACTATCGAGTGCAATACCGGCATCGTTCAGCAGCACCATGGCAGCACCTAATGACTGCAGCATAGGATCGTCAGCGGTACCGATGTTATCGGTCGATGGGTCTGCCGGTGTATTGACCGGGTCTGCCGGATCAAACGGCGTCGTCAGATCATCCGGAAAACTACGGTTGTAGATATCGATGAATGCCCTGAAAAGATGGGCGCCAGTGCTGGTCAGATCATAGGTTCCGTTCCAGTCGGCCATTGCTTGGCACCCTGCACTCACATCCTGCGCACCTGGTGATGTAATTTCCGGATCCGTTGGCAGCAGCGTCTGCGGCACATTGACCGGAGTAGCTCCCACCAAAGTGCAGCGATCACGCAACTCTGGCAGGAACTGTTCTGCGTACCAGGCGCGGTTATTCCAGATAGTATCGATCAGATCCTGGGCACTGAATTTACCATCCTGCCCCGCGGGCGGTTTGGTATTCGGGTCCAGGCCAGGATCGGTCGGATTTCGCAGCATTTTGATGCCAAGTCTCGTGCGCGGATTCACTGGCGCATTCTCAGCGCCGAACAGGGGCGAAAAGCCTGTCAGGAATTCATCCGGGTTGGTGGACCAATAGCTGCTATTGGAGTTCTGTACCCAGTCTGTGCGTTGCAATTGAGGTTTGCTCTCAAACGGCACCAACCCTGCGCACTCCCCGTCAACCCAGTCGTCGCGGGATTTTGAGCCATCAAGCAGAGTGACACCTCCTTCAAACAGCGCGTTAAACGCCGGGCTGGCAGTGCGCTTGAAATCAAGCACAGCCAGAGACGCTCCGGAAAGGTTGGGCACGGAGCTACTGTCTATGTAGTAGGCGTTGCCCTGATCATCCGTATAGGTGGTATTCGTCCAGAGGGTGGTGCCGCATTGCCGGAACACGTCCTTGAACTCTTCAAGATTGCTGGCTCGACTCATACCAAGCCAGGTATCCAGCAGGCCCGAGGTGTTGGCATTGGCATCTCTGTAGGTGTAAGCCGCGGGCTCACCGTTAACCAACCCGGTGCCGCCCCACTCGGGAAACGCGTCATTGACCTCGTTCGCTGCGAGCATCGGGCCGTATTCGGAGAACCAGAAGGTCCTTTCATAAACAACTGGCTCGGGACTGCCGACATTCACTTCAATCTGAAGCGTTCTCGAGGTGATTGGCTTTTCGACGCCGTCCTTGATGTAGGTAAGCGGATCACCGGGCTTCAGCTTCAACTCATACCAGGTAAAACGGCGACTGGTCGTTACCGTATGAGACCAGGCCAGATTTTCGTTAAAATTGATCAGGGGGATGGCTGTGCCGAGGAGGCCCGCGCCATTGACGTTCAGGTAGCCTGGAACGGTCAACTGAGCCTGATAGAGACGCCTGTGACCGGTATAAGGAAAATGCGGATTGGCGAGCAGTGCGCCTTTTCCGTTCTCCGTCAGTTCGGAGCCAATACCCCATGCGTTACTGGCCAGCCCCATGTCTACGAAGTTGTCGATCCTGCGAGCATTCTGACGTGCTGCCTCAGCCACTTTAAAGGTGTCGATAATCGATTCACCCGTATTTGTTGTCGACTGAGCCACAACCGGGTCGACAGTCTCTCCAGTCGGTGGCACCGCAGCAAACAGCACACCCGTGGCAAACTGGGCACCACTGGCAAACTGGCCGACGATCCGATAATGAGCCAGTAGATCAGTTGGCTCAATTTCCTTGACCCATGGTTGGTCACGGCATTCTGCAGGCAGGGCTCCAGAATCAGTTTCGCTGACGTAACGGTTATAGCCGGCCGTGAACCCCTCAACCATGGCACGACTCTCTTCGCTCAGTTGCGAAAACTCGGCTTTGGCACCGCTGAGTATATCCTGAGCCTTATAACTGAAATCGTTGATGATATTGATGCTGCCATCACCGGGCCCAAAATACTTCGACCTCTCACTCCTCGCCTTAACAAAAGCCTCGGCCAACAGGCACGCATTATCCTGCGCCTGCGCATAACCATGTCCAAAGGCTGCAGATGCAAGATTGTCCGCCTTGATATGCGGAACTCCGTTTGTCGTTCTCCTTATGGTTGCCTCAAATTTTCCATCCGCC
>JAWWAT010000230.1:0-5867 GCA_033721635.1 Marinobacter sp.
CGCAGTTGTTCCGCCATGGGGCCACCCTTGGAGACGACAAAGGATTCGTGGCCGCGTTTGACGAGGTCTGCGGCGAACTCTACGGTGCCTCTCTCCACACCGCCGCTGTAGAGCGCTGGAAGTGCCTGGAGAATTCTCAAGGTTGGGCCCCTTTGGGCAGACGTTGATTGGTTTTCTGGCTCTTTGGCAGTAACCCGCTTTCAATGACCCATCGGGCTGCGCGATTGGCTTCCCAGAGAGGCGTGTCGTGGTCGGCTCTGCCGGCCATCACGGTGGCGTGATCTGTCCACTTGGCAACGTAGCCGTCCCGGACCAGCCGTTCCACACCATCCACGACCCGACTGCCGGTTGTGGCCGGCAGTTCGAAAAGGCCGGTTGGCACCCCGGAGGTTGCCGCCTCGCATACCATGGACATGCTGTCGGGCGTCACCCAGACCGCCCGAGAAGCGGAAAGTTGATGACTTAGCCAGTCCTCGTGGGTCTGCTGGGGGTGAACAACGGTTATCTGCAGCCCGGCCATATCGTCGAGGCGCTCCTGCAGGGGCTCCGGCGTGCGCCGGGAGGTGCTGATGGTCCAGCGCCATTCGGGATAATGACCGATCAGGTGGGATATCTGACCCTGAACGACATCGTCGTCCCAGTCGAAATGCGGAGAAGGCCCGCCAATGAGCAACAGCGCTTCCCGTTTTTCGGTGATTCTGGCCAGCGGGGTGATGGTATTCAAAACGCCCTCGGTTAGCAGTACCCGGGGGCCTGGCTGGACGCGATCGTGGGCCGGAATCAGGGCGCCGCTGATTAGAGACAGCGGGAACGCGGGCTTCATAATCACCAGTGTCCGGGTTCCGCGAAGTTTTCGCAGCGACAGGAGAAGGCGATGCGTGCCAGACCCGGCTGCGATGACCAGATCAGGGCGAGGGAGTGACGCCTCCATGCGCGGTGCCGAGGCCAGCAATGTGCGCCACAGTGGTACCTTAATGCCGGAGGTGTCGATGCAGTAGGTGCTTGCTCCCGCCAGGACACGAAGCCGGTTGCCCAGCCCCTTCAGCTGGTTTCGGTGGCCCGGCTTGTTGTCGGTCAGAAGCCACACCACGGGTGTGGATGCATCCTGCGTTTTGGGGTCGGATTTGCCCATGGTGTTCCGGCATTCGCAGCCGGCCTCCGTGTTGCCTGAATTCTTCGTTACCGGCGTTTGTAGAATCCGGGGTCGTTCTCATCCGGGCGGGTCTTGAAGCGTCGGTGCATCCACAGATATTGATCCGGCGCGCGTCGTACTTCCCGCTCGATAGTCTGGTTGATCAATGTTGCATCTTGAAGGTCATCCCCGCTGGGGAAGTTCTCCAGGGCGGGGTGGAAGTAAATGTCGTAGCCCGGCCGATCGTCGCGCCGGAAATGACTGAACGGAACCACCTTGCAGCCACTGCGTTCTGCAATCCGAGAGGTGGCGGTAATCGTGCCAGCCGGTATTCCGAAGAAGGGCGCAAAGACAATATCCTTGCGGCCGTAGTCCTGATCGGTGGCATACCAGACCGCCCGGTTTTTCTTCAGGCTGCGGAACAGGCCCCGGAGGTCCCGGGCGCCCAGCACGGAGCCATAGCGGCGCTCCCTGGCTCTTGTCATCACAGCATTCATCAGGGGGTTGTTATGATCCCGCTGCATGACATCTGCTTCGATGAACTGGGTAACCAGGCTGCCGCCCAGATCCAGTGTACTGTAATGGCCACCCAGCAATAGAACGCCTTTGCCACCGGCCAGGGCCTGCTCAAAATGCTCAAGGCCATGGACTTGTGTGATGTCTGTCAGCTTGGCCGGGTCACGGAACCAGGCGATGCCCAGTTCCAGTAAACCAATGCCATTGGCGATGAAGGCTTTCCGAACCAGCGCAGAGCGCTGAGCGGTCGTGAGTTCCGGGAAGCACAGCCGGATGTTCACCTCGGCAATGTGCCGCCGACTGCTGGCCAGGCGGAATGCCAGCAATCCTGCCAGCTTGCCCAGCCACCACTGAACGCGTATGGGGAGCCGGGACACACACCACATCAGGCCAATGCCCAGCCAGGTCGGCCACCAGCGGGGATGGCGGTAGGCCGAGTAATCCGTGTTTCGTGGTAATTTGCGATATTTCTTTTTCACGTAAAGCCGGTCCTGCAAAGTCTGAATTGATCGATAGTGGCACCATGGGCCGTGCGATCAATCGGAAGCAAATCAATAGGTTTTGCGCTATGATAGCGCACTGTTTTGCCCGGAGTCCTGTGTGCTGCAATTTATCTATTCCCAGCTTATTCGGCTGATTCTGCCCTTCATCCTGCTGCGTCTGTGGTGGAACGGACGTCAAGCTCCGGAGCTCAGGCGTAACTGGTACCAGCGTCTGGGTATTGTGCCGAGGGCAAGCGGTACGGTTGTGTGGGTGCATGCTGTTTCGGTGGGTGAAACCATAGCGGCCGCCCCGATGGTCCGGCGCCTGCTGGCCCGCAATCCGGGTATCACAATCCTGATGACAGCCATGACCGACACCGGCCTGGCCCAAGCACAGAAAATGTTTGGTGATCAGGTGCAGTATGCCTATGCACCCTATGACACGCCCGGGGCCATCCGGCGTTTCCTCGACCGGACCAATCCCCGAATACTGGTTATCATGGAGACCGAAATCTGGCCCAACATGATCCGCCAGTGTCGTGCCCGCAGGGTCCCCGTATTTCTGATTAACGCTCGCCTGTCAGAGCGATCTGCCAGGGGGTACGAGCGTATTCGCGGCCTTGCTGCTCCCATCATGCGCAGCATTAGCTGGGTGGCTGCCCAGGCAGAGAAAGACGCCGAGCGGTTCCGGCGAATCGGCGTGGCCCCTGAGAAAGTGGCCGTAACGGGTAGTATCAAATTCGACGTTGATATCCCAGAAGATGTGCTAGCTGCGGCGTCGGCGTTTCGGCAGGAACTGGGGGGGCGGCCAGTCTGGATTGCCGGCAGTACCCACGGCAGTGAGAATGATGAATTGCTGGCAGCCCATGGGAAGGTCTTGAAAGAACACCCGGAAGCACTGCTTATCCTGGTTCCAAGGCATCCCGACCGCTTTGAGCCGGTGGCAGAAAAAGCGGTCAATGAAGGGATGATTCTGGCCCGTCGCTCGCGTGGAGAAAATCCTGCCCTGGCTCAGGTGTATCTGGGAGATACCATGGGGGAGCTGATGTTGCTCTACGGAGCCAGCGACGTGGCCTTTGTTGGCGGTTCGCTGATTGAACGCGGAGGCCACAATCCGCTCGAACCAGCCGGGTGGGGGATTCCGGTGTTTTCAGGCCCTCACATCTTCAATTTCGAAACCATTTACCAGAGCCTGCTGAATGACCGGGGCGTTAAACTGGTTACCGATGGGGATGATCTGGCCGCCCATGTGTCATCTCTCTTCAGCGACAGTCAGGAGCGTAAGGCAATTGGTCAGCGAGCCCTAGAGGTGGTGAACAAGAACCGAGGGGCGTTGGACAAGGTGGTTGACGGTATCATTGAGCGGGTGTAATACAGCCGCCCAATGAAAGGCCGGCGAGCCTCCAGGCCCGCCCTGATCGTCACTGAGTCGGGTCGTCCAGGGTTTTTTCTTCGTTGGCCAACGCCTCAATGCCGGGCGCAGCAGCGCTCAGCCAGTTGTTCAACTCAATCAGATCCTGAGGGCTTAGTGTGCCTGCGGCCTGTTTCAACTGCAGTGAGTTGATTACATAGTCGTAGCGGGCGTTTGCATAGTCCAGCAAAGCGACATAGTAGGCCCGTTCTGCATCCAACACTTCGACAATGTTCCTCGTCCCCACTTCATAACCAGCCCGGGTAGCGTCCAGAGCGCTTCGTCGGGAAATGATCGTCTGCTCCAGCGCCGAGGCTGTCTCAACGTTGTTGTTAACAGTGAGGAACAGGCTTCGAGTGGTAACCCGAACATCGCGCCGCACGGTGTTCAAGGACTGCTCCGCGACGGTAACCAGTGAACGTTGCTGGCGAACACCGGCCTGAGTGCCACCGCCTGAATACAAGGGAACGTTCAGCGTTAGGCCGATGGTCCCGCGCGTTGTCGTGCCATCCTGCTGACTGGTAATCGGAGCGCTGGGCCCATCAATTCCATCCAGATCTGTTTTGCCGTAGGAGGCGTTGAGATCTACGGTCGGATAATGTCCGGCCTTCGCTTCCCTGAGGCTGGCTTCGTTGGCATTCAGCTCATAAAGTGCTGACTGGATAGACCAGTTCTGTTCCAGAGCGATGGCTTCCCAGGCCGACGGGTCCATTGGCTCCGGGCGACCAAGTGGGAAGCTCTGGCGCAGGTTGTCGAGTTGTTCCGTGTATTCCCCGGTCAATCGGGCCAGTTGCTCCCTTGCGACGTTCAACCGGTTTTCTGCTGCAATGCGCTGGCTCTTGGTGTCGTCAAAGCTCGCTCGAGCCTCATAAACCTCAGTAATGGCAATCAGCCCTACATCAAAGCGCTCCTGAGCCTGCTCATACTGGCGCTGGATCGCTGCTTCTGCCGCCTTGGCCGTCGAAACGGTATCTCTGGCTCTCAGAACATCGAAGTAAGCGGTTGCGACATCCAGGATCAGCTGCTGCTGGGCGAGGTTGTATTCGGCGCGAGCCGATTCTGTCTGGAACTTGCTGGCGTCATAGCGGAACCAGGCGTCGGCCCGGAACAACGGCTGGGTGAGCTGAACACCGTAATTCAGTTCCTGGTAGCTGTTGTCCTGGCTGGGCCCGTCCACATCAATGTAGTTGCCCTCACCGAAGGCGCCGATCTGGGGAAGCAATGCGCTTTGGCTGACATCGCTGGCCGCCTGTTGAGCTTCAAAGCTTGCCCGGGCTGCGGCAATACCGGAGTCGTAGGAAAGTGCTTTCTCATAGGTCTCGACCAGATCCATGGAAAGGGCGGGCTGAGCCGCCATGAGGCCAATAAGTCCGGAAAGCAGTCGCTTCTTCATTGTATCTCCTGAATACAGTTACGCATCTTTGCCCGGTAACCAGGGCGCGTGTCTGGCTGGTAGACACGCTGCTTCGCCCCGACTGTTTTATGGGCCGACGGGTCTGGTTGGCCATTATGGACAATAAATGCCCGCAGCTCTACACTTGCAAATGGCATCCATTGTGGGTGTCATGCTTTACAGATTCGCGTCTTGACGGGGTGCTGGTCTGCTTTCCGAACATTTGGGAGCAACCGGCTGAGATTGCATCGCAGAACCCGCGACCTGATCCGGATAATACCGGCGTAGGGATTTAAGACCACAGTGCTGACAGACCAGTGTTCTCGCAGGGGGAATCTGTCTCGATAGCTCCGTCATACGCGACCCGAAATCCAAGTATTGTTCCGGGAGCGAATGATGACCAACTTGCCTGATTACCTCAGCGATTCCGCCCAGGTGGATTCAGCCGCCATTAAACCCTTGCCACGCTCGCGTAAAATTTACGTACAGGGTAGCCGACCCGATCTGCGCGTGCCCATGCGGGAAATTACCGTGCAGGACACGCCAACTGAGATGGGCGGTGAAAAGAATCCGCCGGTGGTGGTGTACGACACCTCCGGCCCTTACACTGATCCGGAAGCGACCATTGATCTTCGCAAGGGACTCAAGCCTTTGAGGGCCGACTGGATTGCGGAGCGCGGTGATGTGGAACAACTATCCGATTATTCCTCGGAATTCACCCGCCGCCGTATGAGAGATCCGCAGCTTGATCCGCTGCGATTCATGGATGAGCGAAAACCGCTGCGTGCCAAACCTGGCCAAAACGTTTCCCAGATGCACTATGCCCGTCAAGGCATTGTTACCCCTGAAATGGAGTACATCGCCATCCGGGAGAATATGAAGCTGCAGGAAGCCCGGGCGCAGGGCCTGCTGGAAGACCAGCACCCCGGCCAC
>JAWWAT010000231.1:0-5865 GCA_033721635.1 Marinobacter sp.
AAATGCTGGAAGCCGCTGCCAAACAAAGTGGCTATCCGCTGGAACTGAACCGGTATGAAGGGTACGACCACAGCTACTACTTCATCGCCAGTTTTATTGAGGAGCACCTTCGCTTCCATGCGAAGTATCTAATCGGCTGATAAATTTACACCTCATGTCCCGCGAAACCTACTACCGCCATAAACGAGAGCTACTGTCGACTTTTGGGATCGATATTTCGCACAGGGTGTGACCCGAAAACCCCTTTAAAAACAGACCTCTGAATATACATTATGCGCAGTTTAATATCAGTTTAAATAATATTATTACGGATTTTACCTTTACTCTCCTCGCATCCGAGTGGCTTAGTAGGAGCTTTCCCGATGAGCAAGACCGCCCAGGCGCGCGTGCTCACGCCCGAACAGTTCGCCCACCTCTTGGGTGAGATTAAAGAGCATCGTTACCCGGAAAAGAATACGGCGCTGATTTAGATCAGCCTCAAGCTCGGACTTCGAGTTCAGGAGATCGCGCTACTCCAGATCAGCGTGAAACCTGAACCAGTAAATCCCTAATCCAAATATTCAGAGGGTCCTGCGATGAGCGCTGGTGCCACACGGCGATCACGTCGAATCCGGGGATCTCGGCATTCAGCTCAATCGGCCGCAACGAGTCGTCGGGCAGCAATCGCGACGGGATGAAGCCGACAAGGTCAGTCTCAGAAATCGTTGCTTTGGCCGCTGTGAAAGTTGGTACCGAGAGCATGGCTTGCCGTGGGTGCCCCTGGTCTTCAAACCAGCGATGGACGGCACCGGTAAAGTCTCCCCGCGAAGGCGACACCACTACCTGGGGCATGTCAGCGATCTCGGCAACCGACATAGTGCTGCGAACTGCCTCATTGGCCTTCCCTGCCACACAGACATAGCGCTCCGAATACAGGGTTAACGACGGATAACTCGGTGGCGCAAACTTCGGATTGGTCAACACCAGATCCACGGTGCCATCAAGCAGGTCATTTGCCATCTCATCCAGCTCAAGTTTTTTCACCGCCAGCCTCAGACCCGGCGCTTCCCTTCTCAGGCGCTGCATCAGAAAAGGCAGGATGGTTTTCTGCTCCAGATCGGTGGAGCTGATGGTAATGGTCCGCGTCGTTGTTGCGGGATTGAACTCATCCTGCTCCAGCAACTCGCCAACGGCATTCAGGATGAGATCCAGCTTCGGCCCCAACGTTCGGGCATACGCCGTCGGAGTAACGCCATTGCCGCTGCGGATAAACAGGCGATCATTGAAGGTGGCGCGGAGCTTTTTCAGCTGGTCACTGACCGCCTGCTGGGTCACCCCGAGTTGATCCGCCACACGGGACAGGTTGCCTTCGCGAAGCAGGCACTGAAGCGTTCGTAACTGTTTAAGGTCTACCCGGTTTAAAGCGTTCACTTGTATCTCTTACATCAAACCCTTGTTTCAAATCCTATCGGCTACTCCCTAAGCTGACAAACCAAGAATCCAGCAACCCTACCCGCAAGGAGGAGCCATGTTCAGCATCAACTACGTCCAGCCCGTTGGCGACCTGGAGTACGACCAGCGATACAAGGGTCCAGGTGCCTCCGAGCTCACTCAATCGGTCGACCCCCGACACATCGACGTCACAGACATTCGCAACCAAGCCAACGACTTCAACCTGGACGACCAGGGCTTCGAAGCGGTCCGGGTCGCCTTTGATTTTGACAACTACCAGACTGACGACGCCATTCGCGAACATTTGTATCCGCAGGTGATCGAATACCTCCGTGATCAGCTCAAGGCCAGCGAAGTGCTGATCTTTGATCACACTTATCGGTCAACCAGTCGTCAGGACCAAACCATCCATAACCGGGCGCCAGTGAAGACTGTTCACAACGACTACACCGAGAAGTCTGCGCTCCACCGCATGTTGGAAGAGACCGAGCAACGACCAGAGCTTCGCGACCGCCCTTACCGGTTGGTGAACCTGTGGATGCCTGTCGGCCACCGTGTCGAGGAATCCCCATTGGCTGTTCTGGACATCAACACCGTGGCTGCGGATGACTTTCATCGCATCAAACTGGTGTACCCCGATCGCATCGGTGAGATAGCCGGGATCTCCTACAACCCGGATCATCGCTGGTACTACCTGTCAGACATGGAACCCGGCGAGGCCCTGCTGCTGAAAGTCTTCGATTCACGTTACCCCGAGGGCATATTTGGCACCCCACATACCGCGGCCGACCCCGTGAACACACCGGACAACGCCCGCAACAGAAACAGCCTGGAAGTGCGAGTCATCGCCTTTAGTTGAGGAAGCCATGAGCGAATTTCTTGTGTCATTGAATCCGTTGAATCAGGAGCCGGTCGGACAGGTGCCAATCACCTCCCGGTCCGAGCTGACAGAAATTGTGGGCCGGAGTCGGATCGCGCAGGCGAACTGGGGCCGGTTATCGCTAGAAGAGCGTGCAACCCGCCTGAGGGATGCTTACCATGCGCTGGCGTCTGCCCAGAATCAACTCGCCCGACTGATCAGCCTGGAAATGGGTAAGGACGCACGCCGGGCGACCTATGAGGTCGCCGGTACTGTAACGAATGCCCCCTATTTCATTGAGGAGGCCGCCGCTGCCCTGCAAACCGAACAAGGCGAAGGCCGCAGCCGTATCCAGTATCGGCCGCTTGGGGTTGTTGCCGTCATTTCACCCTGGAACTATCCACTGGCCATGGCCAACAACTTGCTGCTCCCTGCCCTGATGGCGGGCAACAGCGTCATTCTGAAACCCTCAGAACACACGCCGCTGGTTGCAGATCTGTTCGTTCGCGCACTACAGCACCATCTGCCCGAGCATCTGATTCAAATTGCCCACGGCCACGGAGACGTCGGTCAGGCGCTGGTGAAATCTGACATCAATATGATCGCCTTTACCGGGTCGATGGCCACCGGTCGCAGCATCATGGCGGACGCTGCCGAAGGCGTTAAACGCCTGGTCATGGAACTCGGTGGTAATGATCCCCTGATTGTCATGAAAGACGCCAATCTGTCGGCTGCTGCGCGATTTGCCGTTGCCAGCTCGTTCGAGAATGCCGGGCAAATGTGCACGTCAACCGAGCGAGTGTATGTCGACCGTACCGTTGCCGAGGAATTCAAACGCCAGGTGGTAGCGGCTGCATCGGCTTACCAGGTCGGCCCATGGGATCAACAGGGCGTCAACATAGGCCCGATCGCCAACACTACCCAGCATCAGCTTGTGCTGGGACATCTCAAGGATGCGGAGACAAAAGGCGCACGCTTTCTGCTCGGCAAGGCCGACTACCCAGCGCCATTTATTCAACCCACGGTTGTCGATGGCATGACCCCCGACATGCTCCTTGAGCGCGAAGAGACCTTTGGACCGGTCGTTGCCATGGCTGAATTTGATGCCATCGAAGACGCCATCGCCCGTGCCAACGACTCCATCTACGGCCTGGGAGCGGTGGTCTTTGGCGGCCGGGGCGCCGCAGCCGTAGCTGACCAGCTGGAGGCCGGCATGGTGTCAGTCAATGGCGGGGCCGGCGGCAGCCCCTGGGTTGGCGCCAAACAGAGTGGCTTTGGCTTTCATGGCTCGGCCGCAGGCCATCGCCAATTCGCTCAAGTACGGGTCATGAACTTTTAAGAGGTGACTATGAAACAGCATCAGGAATCATTTTTCGTCGTTGCCCGCGAGCCGGGCGCAGAAAACCCGTCGCTACCGACTTGGGCAAATAGCGTGCCGAACCCAGCGGAACTGGACGAGAGCCGTGAGACCTCGGCGGTGTCACGGCGGGAAATTCCGGAAGTGCCCGGTGCCTATCAGTTGCTCAATGTCTTTAGTCGCGAAGAGTGTGACCGCCTCATCGAACTGACCGAAAACCTGGGTTACTTGAAAGACGCGGCGGTCTCACTGCCTCGTGAAGTTCGACACAACGACAACGTGACTTGGGTTGTGGATGAAGCGACCGATCGCCTGATCTGGCAGCGGGTGCGCGATGCCGTGGCCGACAACCTGGACCTCTTCAGCAACAAGCAGCCTCTGGGCATCAATCGGCGCTTCCGTTTTTATCGTTACCGTGAAGGAGATTTCTTCAAGTTTCACATCGACGGTGCCTGGCCCGGCTCCAGAGTTGTGGACGACCGACTGATTGCGGATGCCTTCCCGGACCGGTTCAGCCAGATGACGTTCCTGATTTTGCTCAGCGACGACTTCGAGGGTGGTGAAACCCGCTTTCTCGTCGATGCAGATGACCCTACCAAACCGGCAAGGCGAAGCGACAACGTACGCGAGATCGATGTACGAACGCCGGCCGGCGGCGTTCTGTGCTTTCCCCACGGCCATCACCCCCTGCACTGCTTGCACAGTTCAGCGGAGATCACTTCGGGCACTAAATACATCATCCGTACCGACCTGCTGTTTGAACGCTAGCCGCGGGCGTGGTGGTCACCAAAGAATGCGAGATGCCAGTCAAACATCGGAATCACCATGTACAGCAATTCGTTATGGCTTTGCATGATCACCCATTGTGGCGGAATATGATCCAGGAACAACGCGAGGCAAATATTTTCAGCTGGATCATCTCTGAAGCGATCGCCATGCGGATTCTGCGAATTCTTCCCGATAATCCCGAGGCGAAGTCTGTACCCGGCCGGCCAGCCAGGCTTTGCAGTAATTTTCCGACGGGCCGACGATCAGAGAGATTACGATCTCGAACGGCTGAACAATGCTGTTACTTTCGTTACCGAAGCCAAGCAACTTTGCTTTGAGTTCCCGGAAGCCTTTCGCATTCCTATCTTTCAGCTCCTCCTGAAATGGCCCTTTGGCGACTGCTGATCGCGCCTGATACAGGAACCTTGCCCATTCGGGATTGGCGACAACCCAGTCGAGATAACTACAGATAACTGAATACACAGCCTCGCGAAGGCTGTTGGTGTTGGCTAACTCCCGGTCCAGATGTTGTCGCTGATCATCCTGAGCTGCAAAAAAGAGTGCGCTTAAAATACCCTCCTTGTTGCCAAAGTGGTGATAGATCGCCCCTACACTCGTTTCGCAGCGGGCTTTGATGGCTTCGATCGTGGTGGCCTCCACCCCAAGCTCAATAAAACAATAGAGCGCCTGTTCCAGGATGTCCCTTTTCAGCGCAGCCCTGCGGCCCGGAAACCTGTTTTCTAAAATATGGAATGGGTTCATCAAATCGAAATTAGCCTGTTTGAACTAGCCGTGACATTCATTCTACCGTTTGACAGCTTCGGCAAAAACAAAATAATATTCTTTTACCGAATTTTGTTCTTTTATTTCACAACTGCCGAATTGTTTTGGCAACAGCGGCTTACTAATTGGGTAAATGATGGAAAAAACCATAATAACCTGTGACGACGGCTATCGGCTCACCGGGCATTTTTTCAGACCAGCAACAGACGTTCCTCGCGGTGCCGTTCTCATCGCCCCTGCGACCGGGTTTCGACATCAGGTCTATTTCAGTTTTGCTACCTGGCTGAGCGAGCAAGGCTTCGCCGTGCTGGCATTTTCCAATAGAGGCATTGGGGATTCTCGCAACGGTATTCCTCTAGCAGAGATCTCTAGTGACCTGGTCGATTGGGGTACGCTGGACCTGCCGGCAGCGCTAGAAAAACTCGTCGCTCTTGCACCAGGCCTGCCGGTAAGCCTTGTTGGCCATAGCGCCGGCGCGCAGTTGATCGGTTTAATGCCCAACTTCGCTCAAATAGACAGCTACGTTCTGATTGCAGCATCGTCAGGCCATTTCGATAACCTGAAACTGAAAACAAAGCTGGCCGCCAAACTACTGTTCCACGGTTGGCAACCGCTCTCCGTTGCAGTCAAAGGATACTGGCCGACCAAAATCATCGGTTTCGGTGAG
>JAWWAT010000232.1:0-5842 GCA_033721635.1 Marinobacter sp.
CGCGTGTTGTAGATCATGGCGCTCTCGGTAAAGCTGTTTCGCAGGAGTGACAGGTAGTTTTCCGTCTCTGCCATGATCGACATGAATTTCTGAATCACCTCATTGTTCTTCAGGTCCGGATATCCCTCGATCCGGGCCTGAAGCGCATTGGCCACCTTCTTTTCAAACTGCATTAGCTTGTCTGCCTGTCCTTTCGAACGCATCTCGACAGGGTCCGCGCTGCGTAGCTGGGCAATGGCTTTAAGCAGCTGTTTTTCATGGGCCAATGAAGCCTTGACGACTTTCTCGAGGTTGGGCCAGAGCTCATGGCGTTGTTGGAGAATGGTGTCGATATTGGCGGCTGCACGGTCCACGCGGTTTTTCAGGAACACAATGTCGTTGTAGTGCAGTATTCCGGTGTACACGAGGAGAACGATCGGTACCGTCAGGGCAGACAGGATCAGGTTGTCCGGGCTGAAACCACCGTCTGCAGCGAACAACGCCGTGGTGGAAAACAGGAACAGGCCCAGTGTCAGGGCGATGCCCGCAAAACCCCGCGCGCCTCTGTCCAGCACAATGTCTTCTTCTTCATTACCACTGATCAGGAAGGGCGAAGCATCATCCTTCTGGATCGTGAGTCGGTCTGGCTGATCGCGATCCAGACCGGCAAAACCCAGACAGTAGACGTTCACGAAGGTGTCGAGGAAGCGGACGGTGTAACGCCTGTCGCCCTGACGCTCCGAATGGTGCTGCGGGTATTCGATCTTCGCACCCTCTGGCTGGACGAGAACCTTTCCTGCGCTGTCTTCCAGCCAGAAAGGCGCTCGCTCTTGTCGATGCTCTATGACTCGCCATTTCTCGTTTTTTCCGGAGCCACGTTTTTCTTCCACCTTGTAATCGAAGGCCACGCATTTTTCGTTTTTGAGTGGATCTCTGAGAGGGGGGTGGGTTTCATCGACATCCACCATCGCCTTGAGTTCAGAAAGGCCAAAGCTGAGACCCCGGGTGCTGCTGGTGGGCACCGCTTCGATCAGACGCTTGAATTTGACGGTCCGGATCGACAGCCACAAGAGCAACAGGGCGGCAATAATGCTGGCTGCTGCGAGAGCGCGGCTGGTCCAGGCGTGCTGGTATCGGCCCTCGGGCTGGTTGGCCACGATGGAGCGGGCGATGCTGGCGGTCTGCTCATCAAGTTCGGGAACTGGCAGTCGATTCTGTACTACGCTCCGGAACATCCAGCGGTCCAGCCAGCCACTGGTACTTTGGCGGATCAGTTGCTGCAGAGCGGCCACGTCGGCGAGCACGAGTGAGTGGTTGCCGGCTTCATCAAGCTGTTGGTAACGGGCCTCATACAAATCGGCGATGGCAGACCACTCCTGCCGAAGCTGGTTGATGCCAAGAAACGAAAGAGTTCCTGATACTGCAAACGTCATTGCCAATACGTAGACCCAGAATCGGTGAATCCTGACCAGAGGGAGTAGCAGTGCAATGCCCAGAGCCAGCAGACCGGTTGCGATGGAAATTCGGATGGCAGCTTCGAAGAACCTGTCGCCACTGTCCGCGGCCAGGGTATTCCTGGATACCATGGCGGGCAGGCTATAGTTATCGAGGTTGGCAAAGGTGATGGAGCCGTTTGCTTGGCTATATTGACCAATCACCCGAGCTGTGTGGCCCGGAACGAGCGCCCACTCGGAATAGATGCGCCGGCCGGATTGCTGGCGATAGGTCCGCTCCAGGATCCACTCTGCGGCCCCAAGATTGCCGCCCGCGGCCACAGTGACCGAGCCGGTCTGGTCCCTGAGCAAGAAATCGCCGCCACGGGCGCCGGAATCCAGGGTGCGGATGCGCAAATCACCGTCGGAGTCGCGATATTCCTCCTCGAGTTTGTAGCGATAGTAGACCGCTTCGGTTTTGGAATAGGGCGTGTTGAGCGTTCCCAGCTGGTCCGTGACATCGCCTGCGACCACGTAAGGGCCCGTGGTCAAAGCGCCGATGGGTGTCTCAGGTAGCCGTTCCAGTTGCCGCGCCTCGGTGAGTTGGCTCAGACCGGTGGTCATGGCGTAATAACTGCCGGCGAGGCAGGCAATTGCGAGGATGGCGGTGATGATCCGGCCAGGAATGCTGGCGATATTGAAGCGCCTCATGGCGGGAGAGTCCTTGTTCTGCTGGTTTTCAGGGGCATGAGTATAAAGTATCGGGATTCGTCATTCCGCCGATACGGTGGCAACTGAGTGATTGGCAAGTTGGCAACGGCTGACGGTTCCTATAACGTTAAAGGCTTTCCTTTCAGTTTTCAGGAGCGATTGTGTCCCAGTCCGAGCAGTTTGCCAGCGACAACTACAGCGGTGTTTGCCCACAGGCCTGGAAAGCCATGGAAGCGGCCAACCGCATGGATGAACCAGCCTACGGCGAGGACAGCTGGACTCAAAAGGCAGCGGATGGCCTGAGGACGCTCTTCGATACGGACTGTGACGTTTACTTTGTGTTTAATGGCACCGCCGCCAATTCTCTGGCCCTGGCATCAATCGGCCAGTCGTTTCACAGCGTGATCTGCCATGAGCTGGCCCACATTGAAACCGATGAATGTGGCGGCCCGGAGTACGCCTCCAACGGTGCCAAGCTGCTTTTGGGGCAGGGCGAAAACGGCAAGCTAACGCCCGAGAGCATCGAACACCTGGTAACCAAGCGTACCGATATTCACTACCCCAAGCCCAAGGCGCTCAGCCTGACCCAGGCCACAGAGGTGGGCACGGTCTACACACCCGAGGAGCTCAGGGTGATCCGGGCGGTTGCCGATCGCCACAAGCTCAATATTCATATGGATGGTGCCCGCTTCGCCAATGCGGTGGCAGCATTGGACGTGCATCCATCTGAAATTACCTGGAAGGCCGGTGTCGACGTTTTGTGCTTTTCCGGCACCAAGAATGGCCTGGCGCTTGGCGAGGCGGTGGTGTTCTTCAACCGTTCCCTTGCGGAGGACTTCGAATGGCGCTGTAAGCAGGCTGGCCAGCTGGCCTCCAAAATGCGCTTCATTTCGGCACCCTGGTGCGGGCTTCTCGAAGGCGATGTGTGGTTGGAGAATGCCCGTCATGCCAATGCCTGTGCCCAGCGACTTGCCCGCGGGCTGGAAGGCGTTCCAGGAATCCAGCTACGCTACCCGAGACAGGTGAACGGTGTTTTCGTGGAGATGCCGGAGCCATTGCAGGCGGCACTGCGGGCCAAAGGCTGGCGGTTTTATAACTTTATAGGCGGCAGTGCCCGCCTGATGTGTTCCTGGGCAACCACCAATGAACAGGTAGACCGCTTCCTGTCCGATGTGCGGGCCCTTGTGAGCTAAGAGCTATCGATTCCAGGACGAAGTCGTGGTATATCAGCAGCCCCAAAACCCCAAATTTTACGGAAACAGAAGACATGCCCAGAGCCAGTGAAATCAAAAAGAATTCCGCCGTTGAGTACGATGGTCGGGTGTATTTTGTAAAGGATATCGAGCGCTCAGTGCCCCAGGGCCGGGCTGGCGGCAGTCTGTACCGGATGCGCATGTACGATGTAGTGACCGGCCAGAAGCTGGACGAGACCTTCAAGGATTCGGACATGCTCAATCTGGCGGACCTGACGCGCCGTGAAGTGGCCTTCTCTTATGCCGACGGCGATGAGTATGTGTTCATGGATACTGAGGACTTTACCCAGTACAGCCTGAACCGCGACGCGATTGCTGAAGAGCTGTTGTTTATCTCTGAAGATACCGAGGGTGTGATGGTCATCCTGCTAAAGGATTCCCCCGTTTCACTCGCGCTTCCGCCTACGGTTGAACTGGTGATCGAAGAAACGGACCCGTCTGTAAAGGGTGGCTCTGCGACGGCCAGAACCAAGCCCGCGCGCTTTGCCACTGGCCTGGTTGTTCAGGTTCCCGAGCACATTTCTACCGGAGATCGCATCCGCATTAACGTGGAGGAACGCAAGTTCCTGGGCCGCGCCTGATTCGAAGACATTCTGAAGTAAGGACACCCGTGAGGCCGATTGAAACCATAAAGGTGCTGGTCGCCAGCGTCATTGCTGTTGTGGTGATGGTGGGTATTGCCCGCTTTTCCTACACACCCATGATCCCGGAAATGGTCGCGGCACTGGGGCTGAGCAAATCCGTTGTCGGGATGCTGGCAACGGTGAACTATGCCGGCTACCTGACTGGCGCGGTACTCATTACCCGCATTAGCGATCTCAGTCTCAAAGTAAGGCTTTACCAGATCGGGCTGGTGGTCGCCGTGGTTTCGACGGTTCTCATGGGGTACACCACCAACGTGTGGCTTTGGTTTGTCCTACGTTTTATCTCCGGCCTGAGCACTTCCGCCGGCATGTTGCTTGGCGCCGGCCTGCTGATGAGCTGGTTGATCAAGCACAACCAGAAGTCCGAGCTTGGTGTGTTCTTTTCCGGTATCGGCCTCGGGATTGTCCTGACCGCCGTTACCGCGGAGCTGATCAAGGATCCGTTTACCTGGGATCAGCAATGGGTAATCTACGGTCTCGTGGCCCTTGCGCTTCTGGTGCCTGCCTGGCGCTGGATGCCGGACTACAGGGCCTGTGCCTTGCCGAAAACAGGTGCGGCCAAGGCAGGTGATGAGCGCAGCCGGTTCATACGGATCCTCCAGCTGGCGTATTTCTGCGCCGGCGTGGGCTATGTGGTCACGGCCACTTTCCTGGTAGCAATTGCGGAATCCATGCCCGAGCTTCAGGGGCAGGGCTGGCTGGTCTGGCTGGTGGCAGGCCTTTCCGCTACCCCGGCCTGCTGGTTGTGGGATGTGTTCTCCCGTCGCTGGGGGCAGTGGCTGGCGCTATACCTGGCCTACACTCTGAACGCCGTCAGCATCCTGATGCTGATTGTAAATACCAGCCTGGCCAGTGTGATGCTCAGTTCGGTGATCTATGGCGTCAGCTTCATTGGTATCGTCAGCATGATGCTGGCGATGGTGGGGCGGGCTTTCCCGGAGAATCCCTCGCGGCCCATGAGCAGGCTGACTTTCAGCTACGGCATTGCACAGATGGTGGCACCTGCAGTGGTCGGCTATCTGGCCGATGTAGAAGGCAACTATACCAACGGTCTCTGGCTCACCCTCGTGGTCATGGCGTTAGGGGTTTTGATGCTTCACCTGGCAAGGCGAGCGAAGGACAGAGAAGCCGAACCTGCTCTTTCCCCGTGATTTTTGCTGCAGTGCCCCGGGGAATCCCGTTACTCTCTGGCCCGGTAAAAAGCTCGGCTCTTTTCGTAAACAGGCGACATATCAACCAGAGCGAAGCCCAATGCCGGTTTGTGAACCGGAAAAACGACGTCCGTTCCTGTCTCCAGGCTCTGCCAGTATTCCTGAATGTTGCTGCTTCGCTGATCAATGGCGGGGTAGCTCGAATGCTCAAAGTGAGCCGTTTCAGTCATCCTGTAGGCAACGGGCGCAGGCTCCGGTGAAACGATCAGGGTGTAGCGTTGTATTCCGGGGTAAGTTGCTGCTACCGCCACGATGCAGAGCATAGCGGCAACGCCGAGGCGCTCAGCGCCGGGAGCGCCTCTGCCAAGCCGGATTCCCAGCGCGCCGGCGAGCAGTCCCGCCGACACAAATGGCCACACGGGCAAATCTCCGAGAATCAGGTAATTGGTGAGCAACAGGAAGTCAGTCAGTGCATAGAGGCCCAGGCCGGTCAGTAACGATAATTGAATCACCATGCCCCGGTGCTTGAGCAGATTGAAGTGTTTGGCGAGGGGGCCGGTGCGATCAACAGGCGTTGAGGCAACCTCTGCTTCCTTGGCCGCTTCCGACAGTGCTCTCACGAGGGGCGCTTCGCTGATCATGGTTTCGACCCGTGCCTTGGGTTTTCCGAA
>JAWWAT010000233.1:0-5827 GCA_033721635.1 Marinobacter sp.
CAGCCACCAAAAGCCACGCGCCTGACCAAACGCCTGATGAAAATGGCGCCGAGGATGGAGTTGAAGGATTTTCTGGATGTGTGTGCCAACTTCCAGGGCATGTGCCATAACGAGCCCGAGCATCTGGAGGCAGTCAATCAGATGCTTGAGGCTCTGGCCAGAAAGTAAACGCAGGTGGATCCGATTACCTTGTTCCCGCGAAATAGAAACCGATTTTGCCATTGCTTGTGGCAAATTCGATTTCACCCTCACCTTCACTACTCATTGGAGTGAAAGTACCGACGCCCAGGTAATCCCCATCTCTTTCTTCGCCTGTAGCTTCAGCCAGATTGCTGCAACCCGACGCTTCGTAGGAGAGTTCATAAACATTGATTTCAGCAACCGGAATCGAGACCTGGCCCTTGAGGATACACCCTCGGTCTACTCCGTTTACCCCGCCATCGGCGTCTATCGTAATTTGAGCGTCTGCCCCATTATTCTCATATATGCCTTTAATCTGAAAAAAACTCAGACTCTGGTCACTCAGACCGGCATCCCGATTAATCTCAGCATTATCGACAATGCCTCCGGTAAAAAGAAACGCAGATTCATTTGAAGTAACAGTGCCCGCGATACCTCCCGTCGCACGATTCCAGCTTTCGAAAAGCTCGTACTCAACGGCGGATCCCATTATTTCCGGGCCGTCAAGAGTGAGAGTGCCTGATAGAGTGTTGGTATTCAGCGAAGGAACCGAGTCGGTATCCAGGACAAACGTGAAATTGCCCGTTGGGCTCAATAACATCAAGCCATCAACAGACGGAGTGTCATTTATGTAATTCACCTGGACTAAAAAAACACCGGCCTTGAGTGTTGCGTCCTCTCCTACGAAGTAATCTTTAACTCCTTTTCCCGCAAAGTCGTCACTTCCACTTGAAGTATCCTCAGGCGTTTCGCCGCCGGTGTTTTCTCGACTTACAACGGTAGTACCACTAGAGCCACCTCCACCGCAGGCGGTCAGCGCAAGTATGACGAAGAGCAAGGAAAATCTTGATAAGGTGTTTTGGGTCAGTTTGAACATCCTGTTTCCCCATCATCGAATATTGGCCAATATCTTTTCTGAAAAATAATAACGACAGCGCCTTCTGGCAAGCCGGCCATTTGATACGAGAGGCGCAGCTTGGATGCGATCACAGACCAATACCATGATCCATGAAACCTCATGGGTATTAGGTTATACCTATCAATAAGCATAGTCTGGCCCGACTGGTATGCGAGCTCTGTATGCTTTCGAACATAGCGGGAGACTTATGGCGTGATCCGGGCAGGCAAGCGCCTGGTGAACTATATGGCGTTGGGCCACGATAGGGCACAGGGTCCCAGGCAGGGAGAGTCATATCTTAAGAATATGGTGCTCCGGGCCGGAATCGAACCGGCACGACCTAACGGTCGAGAGATTTTAAGTCTCTTGTGTCTACCAATTTCACCACCGGAGCATTCGGGGGAGGTTTTGACGGGCAGAATTGTATAAGCCTGCGTGGGGTAACGCAATTCGGATTCTGCCATCGCCATCAGGCAGTTGTGCTGGCGTTTGCAGGCTTGGTTGCCCTGCCCTTATAGATGTATCCGGCGATTTTCGGTGCCTTGGGGATGTAGAGGTTTTCCAGTTCCTGGATTTCGAAGCCGGCGTGTCGGATCAGGTCGGCGATGTGACGGTTCAGGTGGCAGCCGCCGGCCAGCTTTTTCCACCCGGGGGTGATGCGGTGCTGCCACTTGCGGGT
The DNA here is from genome assembly GCA_033721635.1 of Marinobacter sp. Lineage (GTDB taxonomy): Bacteria > Pseudomonadota > Gammaproteobacteria > Pseudomonadales > Oleiphilaceae > Marinobacter. The sequence goes on from JAWWAT010000233.1 coordinate 1,758, forward strand.
GCCCTCATCGGGAGATTCGCCGTGTTCCAGGAACAAGAGTTCTCCGCCCGGCTTGAGTACCCGCCACATTTGTTGGAGTGCTGCCTGCCAGTCTGGAATCGTGCAAAGGGTAAAAGTCAGCAGGACGGTGTCAACAGAGTGATCTTCCAGAGGGATTTTCTCCCCCGGTAGGTCCAGCCACTCTACTTTAACGGAGGATCGTGCGAGATTCGGCTGGGCCTTTCGGCGCATGCCTTCCGAGGGCTCCAGACCGTACACCATGTCAACATTGTCGGAATTGTAGAATTCCATGTTGATGGCCGAGCCCATGCCGACCTCCAGAACCACACCTTTTGCATGGGGAACCACCTGGCTACGAAGCTTCATCACCTGGCCCATGGAGCAGGCACGGTCTATGATGTGGGGCAGTATCCTGTCTTCGTAAAAGCTCATTCGTTTGCCCATACTTGTTTTATATCAATGGGTGCGACAAAACGCCCTATCGGGTTTATCGCCATGTTTAGTAGCATGGTAATCATCTGCCGGTAGTACAATCACAACAAAATGAGCACAGGCAGCGGCTAAATGGGTTCGCTGGACCCGTTTGTTTTGATGTGAACGTTACCGGAGGGTTCCCATGGAACTTGATCCTCTCATCCTATCGCGAATCCAGTTCGCGTTCGTGGTGTCATTTCACGCCATTTTTCCGGTGTTTACCATCGGCCTTGCTTCCTACATCGCCGTACTCGAAGGCCTGGCCTTCAAAACCGAGAATCCGTTGTGGGTGAAGCTCTCTGCCTTCTGGACCAAGGTGTTCGCCGTGGTCTTCGGCATGGGCGTGGTGTCGGGCATCGTGATGTCGTTCCAGTTCGGAACCAACTGGAGTAATTTTGCCCAGGCCTCTGCCAACTTCCTTGGTCCTGTCTTGAGTTATGAGGTGGTAACCGCGTTCTTTCTTGAAGCCGCTTTTCTCGGGGTATTGCTCTTCGGTCGGGATAAGGTGCCCGCTGGCGTTCACCTGTTTGCCGCCATCATGGTTGCAACCGGTACTTTTATTTCCTCCTTCTGGATTCTCTCGGCCAACAGCTGGATGCAGACTCCGGCGGGCACCGAGCTCCGCGATGGCGTCTTCTATGTCACTTCCTGGAGCGAGGCGATCTTCAACCCCTCCTTCCCTTACCGATTCGCCCATATGGCGCTGGCGTCCTTCCTGACCGGCGGCTTTGTGGTGGCGGGTGTAAGCGCCTGGTATCTGCTGCGCGGTCGCGAGATTGAGGCCAACAAGAAGGCCCTGTCCATGTGCCTGTGGCTGTTGCTGTTCATCGCTCCTGCCCAGGCGGTTCTGGGTGATTTCCACGGCCTGAACACTCTGGAGCATCAGCCGACGAAAGTGGCGGCGATGGAAGGCAACTGGGAAACCTCCCGCAATGTGCCGTTGCTGCTGTTTGCCATTCCAGATCAGGAGAACCAGCGCAACCTTTACGAGATTGGGATTCCCAGCCTGGCCAGCTTCATTCTCACCCACGAGTGGGACGGTGAGGTGCCGGGTGTGAGCGCGGTGCCTGTTGACGAGCAGCCACCCGTCGCGATCGTGTTCTGGTCCTTCCGGATCATGGTGGGTATTGGTCTGCTGATGATTGCCTTCGCGCTGACCGGCCTGGTTCTGCGAGCCGGCGGTCGCTACTGGCGCACTAACTGGTTCCTGCAGGGCATGCGTTTCATGAGTATTGCACCCTTTTTTGCGGTGCTCACCGGCTGGTTTGTGACCGAGGTGGGCCGGGCGCCCTGGCTGGTCTACGGGCAGATGACCCAGGCCGAGGCCCTGACGCCGTCACTGACCGGCGGTATGGCGCTGTTCACTCTCATCGGCTATATCGTTGTGTACGCCCTGGTGTTCTCTGCCGGCGTGTACTACCTCATGCGTGTGTTGTATGTCGGTCTTGAAGACCGTGATGAAGACGAACACGAGGCAGATCGGCCGAAGCGTCCGTTCTCCGCTGCACACGTGCCTTTCGAAATCGACCACAATTCTGACGACACTGTTGGTACTGCCAAGCCCGCCAACCAGGGAGGTCACTGATTATGGAACTGTTTGATCTGCCTCTTATCTGGGCATTCATTATCGGCTTCGGCATCATCATGTATGTGCTTATGGATGGCTTCGACCTGGGCGTGGGGATTCTCTTCCCGTTCGCTCCTAATGAAGAGGCCCGGGACACCATGATGAACTCAGTGGCGCCGGTATGGGACGGCAACGAAACCTGGCTGGTGCTCGGTGGCGCCGGCCTTCTGGCGGCCTTCCCGATGGTGTATTCCATCTTCCTGCCGGCTCTGTACATTGGGGTGTTCCTTCTGTTGGCCGGGCTGATCTTCCGGGGCGTGGCGTTTGAATTCCGGTTCAAGGCCCGCACTTCCCGTTATCTGTGGAACTGGGCCTTTGCCGGTGGTTCGACCGTAGCATCGTTTGCCCAGGGTGCTGTTGTTGGCGCCTATATCCAGGGGTTTGAAACCGCCAATGGCGTCTATGTCGGCGGCGCACTGGACTGGCTCACGCCGTTCACGGTGCTGACGGGCCTGGGTATGCTGGCCGGCTACGCCCTTCTGGGGTCCACCTGGCTGATCATGAAAACCGAGGGCTATCTGCAACAGTGGGCCTACAAGATCACTCTGCCCTTGCTCCTGGCCGTACTTGTAGTCTTTGGCATCATCGGTGTCTGGACACCCTTTGTGGATGACATGGTCCGTGAACGCTGGTTCTCCAACCTGACCATCATCTGGATTCTGCCGGTCCTGACACTGCTGTGCGCTATCCAGATTTACCGTGCGGTTCGTGACCGCAAAGACGGCATGCCGTTCGTGGCCACCATGGGACTGTTCATCACCACCTATCTGGGCCTGGTGGTCAGCCGCTGGCCTTATGTAGTACCGCCGGAATATACCCTCTGGGAAGCGGCGTCTGCCTACGAATCCCAGCTGTTCCTGTTGTTGGGCCTGTTGTTCGTGATCCCGATTGTTCTGGCCTACACGGCCTGGACCTATTGGGTCTTCCGCGGCAAGGTGCGCGCTGGCGAGGGATACCACTAAGTGGCGGAGCCACAGGCCAGTGGTGGCGAAGGCGGCGAGAGGATTTCCTCCGCCGCCGATCAAAAAGCCGTCAAGGGATGGCTTGGGAACCTGGCCCGGGGCAGCCGCCTGTGGATTCGCGGCACTGTGGTCGCCGGCACCATTGCCGGCATTGCTACCATCATTCAGATGGTGCTTCTGGCCCGGATTATCCATCTGGGTGTGATTGACGAGGTCCCGGTTGCGGACCTCACTCCCCTTTTCGTCGGCCTGATCCTAGCGCTCATTGTTCGCGCCCTCGGTCAGGGCTTCCAGACCCGGTTTGCGGCCCGGTGCAGCGAACAGGTTCGGCGGGATGCCCGGCGGCAGCTTCATAAACACTGGCAGGCAAGCGGACCGGTAGAGCTTGGCCAGTCCTCGGCAGGCACCCTCGCCCGGGAATGGATCGACCATGTGGAAGCCCTGCACGGTTACTTTGCCCGGTTCCTGCCCCAGATGACCCTGTCGATGATTGTGCCGCTGCTGATCCTGGCTCTGGTGTTCTGGCTGGACTGGCTGGCCGGAATCTTCCTGCTGCTGTCTGCACCGCTGATACCGCTGTTCATGGCGCTGGTGGGCATGGGGGCGGAGAAACTCAACCAGCAGCACTTCGAGACCATCAGCCGCCTGTCTGGCCAGTTCCTGGACAAGGTTCGCGGCCTCACCACCCTCCAGCTGTTCGGCCAGACGGCCGGCGCGGCCGAGCTCATTTGCAAACGTTCGGATTACTACCGCCGAATCACCATGAAAACACTGCGGGTGGCATTCCTGTCTTCGGCGGTACTGGAGTTCTTTGCTTCCGTGGCCATTGCGGTGATTGCCATTTACATCGGCTTTGGCTTGCTCGGGTACATCACCTACGGCCCCTCTGAGGATCTGACTCTGTTCTCCGGGCTGCTGATTCTTTTGCTAGCCCCAGAGTTCTTCCAGCCGCTGCGTACACTCTCCCAGCACTACCACGATCGCGCCGCAGCCATGGGCGCCGGCAC
>JAWWAT010000234.1:0-5818 GCA_033721635.1 Marinobacter sp.
ACATGGTACAAGGCTCAAGGGTGACGTAAAGCGTGGCACCCGGCAACCGGTAATTACCGACCCGCCTGGCAGCATCACGCAGTGCCCGGATCTCAGCGTGTGCCGTAGGGTCACAACCGCTGATAGGTGCGTTAAACCCTGTACCGATTTCTTTGCCGTCAAGTACCACGACTGCTCCGACCGGAACCTCTCCGGCCGCCGCTGCCTGCCCTGCCAGCTGCAGGGCCCGGTTCATCCAGGCTTCGTCTTTACCGTTGTACGTCATGGCTCCTGCCTGTTTCGATTCGGTGGTGATTTTCCCCTGAGTCCCACCCTCGTGCAAGCGATGCAGGTTTTTCAGGACTTTGGTGCGTCAGCGAACCGACTGACAAACCTTGCAGGGATACCTTGGAGATTCATCCTGAATTCCGCCGATCGTGGCGGTTCAGTCTTCTTCCTGAAAATGACGCTGGGGAAGGAAAGATGTGATGAGGCGGTTAAACAGGACGTTTTGTCCGACTATCACACCGGATTCGCAGGAGAATTCTATGAAAAAGCTACATTCACTTGCATTTTACGCATTGGTCGCACCGGCCATGACCTTGGGCTCAGGCGCTGTGTTCGCCGCTGAAACCGGTAGCGAGGAGAAAGACCTGGGAGAGCAGAGCATGGGCCAGGATGCTGACCCGGTAGCGCAAGGCGACCAGAAGATGGCAGATCAGTCTGGCATGAAAAACCAGGGGTATCTGAGTTCTGCTCCGGCTAACGGCATGCAGGCCAGCGACTTGATCGGTACTGAGCTCAAAACCAGTGGCGACGAGAGTGTAGGCGAGATCGGTGACCTGATTATTGACCAGGATGGTCAAGTGGTGGCTGTTGTGGTCAGTGTTGGCGGGTTCCTGGGCATGGGTGAGAAACACGTAGCCATTGGCTGGGACGAGGTACAAATGTCCAACAGGCCTGATGACGAAGCCCTGCGGGTTGATACCACTCGTGATGAGCTTGAGTCAGCGCCGGCTTTCGAAAAACAGGATAACTGAAAGCCAGCTCCGCCCTCAAATATCAGGGTGGAATGAATAACCGGCAGGGGCAGATGCTCCTGCCGTTTTCATGGGCGGCCGTATCCCGGGGGACGGAAGAAATGCAGAAAGATGTGCGACTCGCAGATTTTATTCGAGCCAACATAGAACCGATTCTCAAAAACTGGGAAGAGTTTGCCAAAACCATTTTCCATGCTGGCCACATGAACAAATCCGGCCTGCGCGACCACGCCAGGGAAATGCTTCTGGTGATAGCAGACGATCTCGATTCACGACAGAGCCAGTCTGAACAGGCGGCCAAGTCGAAAGGTCAAGGACCAGAAACTCGGGGGGAGTCATGGGCAGAAGTACACGGTGGCGACCGACACACCAGCGGCTTCAGTGTCATGGAAACCGTTTCCGAGTTTCGGGCGCTGCGAGCGAGCGTGGTGCACCTTTGGACAAAGGCCTACCCAACGGTGACCGGACCACAGCTTGACGACCTTACCCGGTTCCATGAGGCCATAGACCAGGCCGTTGCGGAATCGCTGGAGCACTATGCCACTGTAAAAGAAATGGAAACCCGGCTGTTCGGTGCCATTCTGGTAGCATCGCCGGATCCGATTTACGTGCTGGATCTCAAGGGCCGAATTATCTATGCAAACAAGGCCACCGCCGATCTCTTCGCCCTGGAGCCTGCCGCGGTTATCGGAAAGTCCAACTTTGACCTCGGGTTTCCGTTCGCCTCCGACTTCAAGCGCAACCAGGAAAAGGTGATTGCCGAGCAGGCTACCTACCGGGGCAGGCTCATCCACACGTTTGCTTCTTGCCAGGGTGAAAGATTCGATTATCTGCTCGCGCCAGTGCTGGACCAGCATCAACATACCGAAGCGACCGTCTGCATTTTTAGGGATGTTACCGAGCAGGCGCTTGCCGAAGAAACAATATGGCATAGCGCCCACCATGATGCTCTGACCGGGCTGCCGAATCGTCGCCTGTTCCTGGATCGTCTGGAGCAGGAGGTCAAGCATGCGAACCGAAGCAGCCTACCGCTGGCGCTGCTTTTCATGGATCTTGATGGCTTCAAGGAAGTCAACGATTCCCTTGGCCATGAAGCGGGAGACCTTGTTCTGTGTGCAGTGGCTGAGCGCCTTGCTGATTGCGTCCGGGAAGACGATACGGTTGCCCGCCTGGGCGGCGATGAATTCACCGTGATTCTCGCTGCCACAAAACGACATGAGGACGTTGAGCTTGTGGCCCAGAGCATCATTGATGCGCTCGCGAAACCTTTCCAGACCACACAACAGCCAGTCCGGATTTCTGCCAGCGTGGGAATCGCGTTCTACCCCAGGGATGCATCATCGCCTCTCGATCTGGTCCAAGCGGCGGATCAGGCTATGTACAACGCCAAAAAAACCGGCGCGAACCGGATGTATTTCTACGATACACCCGTAAAAACGGACAGGTCTCCGTCCTGAACCTACAGGGCCGAAAACGCAGCAGTCCTGCGCACGGCATCGATATCGTCCTGAATCGCCATGGTATTCTCCGAACGTGCCAGTGCCATCCGTGAGTGTTTTTTGGCGGTAGCAACCATCGCAGGGTCATCGGATTCGGCCAACGCATAGAATGCTTTTTGCAGTCGGATGGAAACCTCAACCATGCCCGCCCCGTCACGGGCAATTGCCGTAAAGGCATCGTCGAACAGGTCGTCGACTACCAGCTCCGGAACCGATACACGGTCATAGATGATCTCCCGCAATCTGTCCTTTTCAAGTGGGGATTGCCAAAGGGTAAACAGCCGTACCAGCGTACCAATGACATTGATCGCGGTTCCCGGGTCATTGATGCCAGGCGACAGTGCCTTGTCAGCGATCTCGGACAAGGCAAGAAGTCCGAAGCGGGGATCATCTTCGAAGGTTCGGTTCGGACTGATCGTGAAGGCACTGGAAAAGTCCTCTGGCTCGAACGCCTCGTGCCCTTCAATGCCCTCCACAATACGAACTAGCGGCCTGCGTATCGTCACAAAGGTACCTGGCAGCGCGGTCACCACTAACCGGCAATTGAGAGCTTCGGCGCTGGATTGCAACCTCTGCAGATCAATGTGCTGGACATAGCCAACTGTCGATGGGCATACGGGAACTCCCTTGCCGTCGGTCTGGTGCGGGGAGACGGCCAAAGCTCCCAGCGTGGGCGCATGACGGCGCCGATCCAGTGCATCACCGGCTGCCTTTTCTGCTTTCTCAATGATATTCACCACCCGCCCAAGCCGGGCTATTCTGTCCACCCAGCGAACGAAGGTGATCACGACAATGGCGAACACCAGAAGAGTGAGCACGAAGATCCCGAACAGGCCCGCAGAGGCAAACAGGTCATTCTTGACGGCGACCAGGGAAACAATGCTGAAGATGAACGCGCCGATAAACGCCGACAGTGCGTTCTGGGTAACGTCATCAGCGATTACCAGGGGAATGGAGCGAGGAGTCGCGCCGGTACTGGCGGATGCATAAGCAGCAACCATTGAGCCCACTGCAAACGTCGCAATGACCAGCATGCTGGACGCCATAACAGACAGCAGGGCCTCGACGGATTCCAGCGTGACCTCGGGCAATACGCTGGAAAGCCCCATATCGTCAGCCAGCCTGCCGATGAACGTGCCACCGATAGAAAGCACACACAGTATCAGTGGTTTGACCCACAAGCGCTCTTTAATCCGACTGATGAAAAAACGAACCTTGTCCGTGCTCAACATCCTGAGGCCTGCTTTTGGATATCCCGGGGGCTTTGTGGCTTCATCAAGTCGGAGGCACCCTGTTAGAGACAAAGTGACGATGGGCCGCAACCGCATCGATAAAGGCAGACGCGATCTCACCGGCATCGGCGCTTTCTGCCAATCCCGGAGCATTCTCCATCGATTTGTCCGCTTCTATTTGTTCGCCTGAGTCGCTGGCGAGCGAGGCATGTGAACGCCAGACCCGCGGCGACCCTGGCGACAAGGTCCGCCGAAACGTTTATCAAGGATGATATCATCCTTGTCCGTATGGCGGGAACGCCGACCTTGCTTAGCTCGAAGCGGAACCGGGCTGTTCGCCTTCTCCAGGCGCGAGTAACCTCTTTCCGGTAAACAATCCATTACCAAACTACAACCGATATCTCCACTGGCTGCCAGTACTCTGTCTTGATGAATAGAGTCCTGGTATTGCAGGGACGCCCCTGTCAGTTCGGATATATTATCAAATCACTCATGGTGGCCGTCTTCCTGGTGCTGTCGCTGCCATTGCTTGCCGAAGATAAAACAGGCGCATATCGGCTACTAGAACTGGACGGCTACAAGGTCAAGTGGGGCGAGCAAACATTGGGTGTAGGGGCACGCATCACCTACGCATTCGCTGACGAGACAATGCAGTTCGATGGTGCACGCAACTGCGGTGTTCTGGCACCAATGAAAGCCCTCTCCGGGCACGACCTCCCCTTCGAGATTCTGGAGCGCGAAACAGCCGCAGCGTTCCGGGTCTGGGAACGTGCCGCTGATCTTACGTTCCATCGAGTCTCCGATGCCCGGGATGCGAATATTGTTCTCGGTGCTCAGGGTAAGCCCCGCATGCGAGCGTTCGCTAATGTATCCTCCGCGCCCGAGGAGAAAGATGGTGTGCGCACCATCAGCCAATCATTGGTGTGCCTGAACCCCGAGCAGAGGTGGAAGGTCGGGTTTGGCGGCGACAAAGAGGTGTACGACATCCGCTACACCCTGATTCATGAGATCGGCCACGCCATCGGCCTGGACCATCCCGGCCCATCCGGTCAGGTGATGGGATTTCGCTACACCGAAGACTTCCCCGGGCTTCAGCCCGGGGATCTGCTTGGCATCCGTCGTCTTTATGGGCGTGGCGCCAGTGGTAGCCAACTTGCCGATGGTCCCGAGGCCCATCTCTTCAAATCAGTACCCTGACCTGGTTCAGAAGTTGTAACCCAGGCCCACCGTATAAGCCCAGATACCGTCATCCTGGAACGCATCGGTAGCATCATCGGTGTCGCTGAACAGGAACTGGTACTCGGCGCGGGCGAGGAAGAAAGTCTTCGACAGCACGTAGTACTTTATACCCGTTTCCAGGCCGGCAAAGGCACTGTCCTTGACACCGTCACCGTAGATCCCGCCAAGGCTGGCACCAACGAAGGGCCGTGCACGGTCTTCCAGGAACTGATGGTTGAGGTAACCACGGGTAGAGCCGTTCCAGAAGTCATCCGAGACGCCTTCGCCTTCGATATCGGCGTAACTGACGCTTTGCCGTACGCCAGCAACCATGTTGTCGCGCAGATACCAGCCCAGATCGCCGGTCACGCCGAAGCTGCCGCTATTGAAGTCCCGGTCGTTACTGCCGGTGCCCGAGATGGAGAATTCCCGCTCACCCTCCTTTGGGCCGAACTCTGAGGATTGTGCAACTGCCGCCATTGGCAGTGCACCGAGAAGACAGAAAGTGATGGCCGCAGTGTTGATTCTGTTCATAAGACATTCCTTACTTGCGTTTCCGTAATGCGCCGTTTCGTACCTGACGCGGATCGTGGCGCGACGGCTACTACGGCATTCCGCCGACGCGAACGCACAACCCCAGATTCGGTGACTAACCACCTGGCCGTCTGTTCGGCAACGCACACAAGACATCAGGAAGTGCTAAGTTAGACAACGCACAGACCGGATATCGGGCTTCAACTATTCTGGGAGCGTCGCCCACTCTCGACATGAGTTCGGGAGCGCAGGGCAAGCCCCAAACGAAGCAGTTATCTGGAGATCCGGCTATGAACAGGAATCAGGACGACGGCGC
>JAWWAT010000235.1:0-5816 GCA_033721635.1 Marinobacter sp.
ATCAAGCGTGCCCGCTACCTGGCACTGCTGCCGTACTCGGACAGCCACGATAACTAAGTAACAGAAACACAGGACTTGGGACCATGCGTGCACTTGCACAGTATGTAATGCGCGGTCCCTTCCAGGCCGGCGGGGTAGCAGCAGTCACGACTGCAGTGCCCTTGTTGTTCTGGATTGGCGCAGCCGTTGTCGGCCTGGTTATTCTCAGGCTTGGCATCAGCCAGGGGCTCAACATCGGGCTCTGGGCATTACTCCCGGCGCTTGGCTGGAGCATCTTCGGGCAGGACCCGACCGCTCTGGCTGTGTTGCTTCAGGTTATGCTCATGGCGTCACTGATCAGAACCACGCTGTCCTGGGAAAAAGCTCTGCTTGCGGGAAGTTTTCTCGCAATCGTCACAGGCCTGATGTTGCCTGTGGTTTACCCGGGTCTGCTGGATGATCTGGTCCAGGCCGGGGTGAGTTTTTACCAACAGTACAATGCCGAAATTGCGAAGAGTCTCGGCGATGACCTCGATAAGGTTATCCGGGACACCATGAACGCGAGCATGGCAGGCACCTACCTGGCGACGGGTGTGGGCATGACCATGCTGGCGCGGGCCTGGCAGGCGGGGCTTTATAACCCCGGCGGATTCCGCAAGGAATTTCATGCCCTGCGCCTTTCACCGCCAATCGCGGTGTTGTGTGCGGTGACCATGGTCGTTGGTCCGTTCCTCGGGCTGAATTCCATGTTGCTTGCCTGGGCGGCGGGAACGCCGCTGTTCCTGGCCAGCATTGCGCTTGTGCACGGTGTTGTTGGTTTGAAAAAGCTCAGTGGGAACTGGTTGGCGATGTTCTATGTCGCGCTGATCCTTTTGGGCCCAAGTCTGATGATTCTGTTAGTGGTTCTGGCTTTTGTGGATAGCTGGCTGGATATCCGGAGGCGCATAAGCCCTGCCGGGCCGGCTGAATAAAGCACGAAGAGGTTAACGAGATGGAAGTTATTCTGCTCGAGAAAGTTGCAAACCTTGGCTCCCTGGGTGACAAGGTAAAGGTCAAGGCCGGTTACGGTCGTAATTTCCTGCTTCCTTATGGCAAAGCTGTACCTGCCACTGAAGCAAATCTGAAGGCGTTCGAAGAGCGTCGTGCAGAGCTTGAGAAAGCAGCTGCTGAGAAGCTGTCTGCCGCCCAGGCTCGCGCCGAGGCTCTCGAGGGTGCTGCATTCACCATCAGCTCCAAGGCTGGTGAAGAAGGCAAGCTGTTCGGCTCTATCGGTGTGCGCGACATTGCTGATGCGATCACTGCCGGTGGTACCGAGGTCGAGAAGAGCGAAGTTCGTCTGCCGGAAGGCCCGATCCGGGTGACTGGCGAGTACGAGATCGAGCTTCAGCTGCACTCCGACGTTGAAGTAACGGTCAAGCTGGCGGTGGTTGCCGAGTAAGCCGTTTTCCCTGAAAACGGCGTCGGGGTTTCCCCGCTCTGGTAATACGCTGGTGGCTCTCGCTGCCTCATTTGAGATCCAGCGCTGGCCAACCTGACAGGCCCGAACCGCATCTGCGGCTTTCGGGCCTGTTGCTTTCTGGTATGCTGTAAAGTCCCTGTAACCCCCTCCCATTGCTTCGGCAGGTCGCTTAAACTGTCGTGGTTATGATGTGCAACTGAAGATGTGTTCATGGCCAAGCCCAACCTGAAGCCCGCGAGTACCGATCTCGAAACCAGTCGTATCAAGGTTCCCCCTCACTCTGTGGAAGCAGAGCAGGCAGTCCTGGGTGGCCTGATGCTGGATAATCGCCGGTTTGACGAGATTTCCGAGGTGATTTCGGCCGCCGATTTTTACCGGCAGGACCACCGCCTGATCTTTGGCGCTGTCGAGCGACTCGCCAGTGAGAGCGAGCCGCTGGATGTTGTTACCCTGGCCGAATTCCTGGAGCGGGCCGGTGACATCGAAGATGCTGGTGGTTTGTCTTATCTGGCCGAGTTGGCCGAGAAAACCCCCGGTGCCGCAAACATCCGTGCCTACGCCGATATCGTCCGCGAGCGGTCCATTCTGCGACAGCTGGTCGAGGTGTCCGGCAAGATTTCCGATTCGGCCTTCAACCCGCTCGGCCGGAACAGTAATGAAATTCTCGATGAGGCCGAGCGCAGTGTATTCCAGATTGCCGAAGCGCGGGTCAAGGAAGGTTCCGGACCCCAGGCCATCAACCCCATTCTGGCCAAGACCCTGAGCCGGATTGAGGAACTGTTCGAGTCGGGCGAGCAGACCACCGGTCTGACCACGGGCTTCAAGGATCTGGACGATCAGACCTCGGGCATGCAGCCTTCGGATTTGATCATTGTGGCAGGGCGCCCCTCCATGGGTAAGACGACCTTCGCCATGAATATTGTAGAGAACGCCCTGATCAGCACCGGCACGCCGGTTCTGGTGTTCAGTATGGAAATGCCGGCGGATGCCCTCGCCATGCGTATGCTCTCGTCGCTCGGGCGAATCGACCAGACCAAGGTCCGCGGCGGCAAGCTGGAAGAGGACGACTGGCCCCGGCTGACCTCCGCAGTGAGTCTGCTCAAGGACAAACCGCTCTACATTGACGATACGCCGGGCCTGAGCCCCACCGAAATGCGTTCTCGGGCGCGGCGGATTGCCCGGGAGAACGACGGCAAGATCGGCCTGATCATGGTCGACTACCTGCAGTTGATGCGGGTGCCCGGCAACACCGAAGGCCGTACGGCCGAAATCTCGGAAATCTCACGTTCCCTTAAGGGGATTGCCAAAGAGCTCAGTTGCCCGGTGGTGGCCCTGTCCCAGCTCAACCGGAGTCTTGAGCAGCGGCCCAACAAACGACCGGTTAACTCGGATCTGCGGGAATCCGGCGCCATCGAGCAGGACGCCGACGTGATCATGTTTGTTTACCGGGATGAGGTCTACAACGAGGATACCCCGGACAAGGGCATTGCCGAGATCATTATTGGTAAGCAGCGGAACGGTCCCATCGGCACTATCCGCCTGGCATTCATTGGCAAGTACACGAAATTCGAGGATCTGGCCCACGGCGATTACAGCGATTATGGCGGGGAGTATTGATGCCCCGCAGCACCGTTGCCCAGATTGATCTCAACGCCCTTCGCAGGAACTACCAGACAGCCCTGAATCGGGCCGGAGGGGCGCAAGTAATGGCCGTGGTCAAGGCCGACGGCTATGGCCACGGCATAGGGCCGGTGGCCGCGGCCCTGGATAGCCTGGCTCCGAAGTTTGCGGTGGCGTGCATCGAAGAGGCGGCGGCCATACGGGAAGCGGGCCTGACACAGCCGGTAGCCCTGCTGCAGGGTGTGCACGCCGAAGCGGATATTGATGAGTGCGCCCGGCACAGGTTCGAGCCGGTTTTCCACAGTTTCCAGCAACTGTCGTGGCTGGAGCGCCTTGAAGCACGACCGGCGTTCTGGCTGAAAGTGAACAGCGGCATGAACCGTCTGGGCTTTCATCCGGACGAGCTGGCCGGAGTCATGAGCCGACTCCAGGCCATGAGTGCTGAGAAGGGACTGCTGGGCTTTGTGACCCACTTCGCCTGTGCCGACGATCCGGATAGCGCCATGACGGCGCAGCAGACATCGGTGTTTGAGAAGGCTACCTCTGCGTTTCCCGGGCTGATGAAGAGCGTTGCCAATTCGGCCGCCCATTTTCACCCTGACCAGCCGATGTTTGACTGGAGCCGACCGGGCATCATGCTGTATGGCGGTTCGCCAATGGTTGGCAAAACCGGCCCGGAGCTTGGTCTGGAACCGGTGATGTCGCTGGAGGCACCGTTGATCAGCACCCGAATGGTGCCAGCGGGAGAGTCTGTTGGGTACGGAGCCGGCTGGGTCGCCGATCGGGACACCCGGATGGGTATGGTGGCAATTGGTTATGGCGATGGTTACCCCCGGCATGCGGGCACCAACACACCGGCGGCCATCAATGGACAGCGGATCCGGCTCATCGGTCGGGTATCCATGGACATGCTGGCGGTTGATCTCACCAATGCGCCGGATTCGAAGGAGGGCGACACTGTCGAACTCTGGGGGCGCACAGTTGGGGTTGATGAGGTGGCGACCTGTGCCGGCACCATCTCCTACGAGTTGATGACCGGCATCACCCGGCGGGTACCGCGGCAATACCGGTAGCATCCAAGAGCGCTTTGTCAGCCCGCTTCCGGTTCGTGAATGATTTCCTCGATAAAGTCGAGAATGGCAGCGAGGCTGCGGTCGTCCAGCTTTTTGAGCACCTTGTGTACGACCATCTTGCTGCCCTTGAGCATGCTGCTGATGCCCATTTTGGCCATGCCCATCATCATGTTGCTGGCATGGAGGCGGCGAAGCGGCTCCAGGAAAAAGAAGTCCAGACCTTCTTCGGTCATGTCCACAATCAGGTTGAAGAGCTTGTCGATGGCCTCCTTGTCGGCCTTGCCCCGCTCGCGCAGTTCGCCGACGGTGTAAAGGGCCCGGGTTCGCAACTCATCGGGGATCGGCGCCACAATGTGGCTCTGTTGTTTCAGCATGACAGTTCCTGTTGTTGTATGCTCTTGAAAGAAATAGCGAAGTAATACGTTCAGACGTCATCACAGTGTAGGGACCGGAATGGATAAGCCATTGGCCAGACCGGTTCGGGAATACCGTCACATCAGTGATATCCGGAGGCATTGAATACCAGTGCATGTACTTGTTGTTCACGATTATGGCCCGTTGGGTAAGGTTCTGCTGGAGCGACTGCGGGAAACGCACCTGCAGGTCAGTCCGCTGCTCGTCAGCGATCCCTCCAATGCGGACCTCGGTGCGCTGGACAACTGGATCCCCGAGGATACCGACCTGATCGTGAATGCGCTCTGGATGGCAGATCCGGAAGTTGCCGAGAAAGATCCCGAGGGCGCTCATATGGCGGCGTTCTCTTTACCGGTAGCCATCGCCGAGTTCGCCCGTGATCGTGGCATGGCGCTGTTCCAGCTTTCCTCCTGCTACGTGTTCGATGGCCGGAAGCAAAGCGGCTACATCACGTCCAATCCGGGGCAACCGGTGAATGAACTGGGCAACTGGCAATGGGAGTGTGAGCAGGCCCTGCGCACACTGCTACCCAGACACATCATCCTGCGGACCGGCTGGAGCCTGGCACGTTTCATACAAAAAGTTCAGGCCAGTACCGCCGCCGGTGAGGTTCTGTCCTTGCCAGGACGCTGCCGGGGCCAGCCTGTGGCGGTTAGGGACCTGGCCCGGGTGATTGAAGCGGTGGTTCTTCAGCTGGACTGCGGGGCCGAGGTGTGGGGGACGTATCAGTACGCCGGTGCCGAGGAAATTAATCTTTACGAACTAGGACTTGCCATTGCCGGTCTTCCGGGGATTCCCGAAGGTATCCGGGTGGTGGATGAGGTACCGGACTGGGGGCATCTCGAGCCGGTAAATACCACGTTGATCTGCACCAAAATCCGCAATACTTTCGGCATCAAACAGATGCCATGGCGCTCTGGCCTGGTGGATGAACTGGCGATGCTGAAAAGGAATAACGGCAGGGAAGTGGCAAGTGAGCCCGCCGGGTAATGCCCGGAAGGCCCCTCAGTCAGTTACTCAGTTATTGCACTGACGGGAGAATTCGCGGCTGACCATCTGCAGCGCTTCAATATCCAGAAGCTCCACCTCTCGGCCGCGAGCCTTGATAATCCCCTGATTCTGGAAGCGCGTGAAAACCCGGCTTACGGTTTCAACAGCTAGCCCGAGAAAGTTCGCGATATCATTCCGTGCCATGGGCAGGCTGAAGTTGGTCGGAGACATCCGGCGGCGCTGGAAGCGGCTGGACAGCGATAGCAGCAGCGCGGCGATGC